>CAXBHV010001010.1:0-3469 GCA_963974855.1 uncultured Rhodopirellula sp.
TGACGGCATCCACAAACGTTCCATCCTCCAGCGGCATGCAGTGTAGCGCCCAGACCACGTTGCGTAAATCATTCTGGCCCCTCTGGATCATGCGTTTCGCGGTTTGCAGATGGTCATGGTCATCCGACGATTCGTTGCGGGCCACCTGACCGCAGGCATCGATTTGGTAGGCGATCCCAGCGAGAGTTTGCAGAACGGTATCGTGTAGGTTTGCCGCCAAACGAGTGCGTTCGCGTATCGCTGCCTGGAACTCGAGCGAGGCGTCGTGACGAATGCGCATCTCGCGGGCCAGTCGACTCGTCTGATGTTCCAAGGATCTACGCAGAGTGAACGCCCACAGAAATGCAGCAAGCGCCGCGATCGTTATGATCGTCAAGGCAATGAATGTTCGTTGCGGCGTCCACCACGACGGCCGCTCCAAAATCGAAATATCGCGTGCGTCCCGTAGCAATAAATCCAAAGCCGTTGGCATTGCCAAATTCGCTGACGTATCAGGCGGTGCGAACGTCATGTTGGCGATCCCGGTCATCAAGACCTTCGTCCCTGGCAGCAGAGGCTTGACCTTGCCCGGCAAGAATGCTGTCGTCGTCGATTGACCACAATCAATGACGAGACGATTCTGCCAGTTCCCAACACCAGGCTGAAAGCTAAGTATTTCGCCCTCCAAATGAACGAGTCGTCCTTCATAATTGACGACTTCTTTGGTATCGCCCGCAACAAAACGAGTCCTTTCGGCGAATATTTCGGGCAAATCCGCCAGCACCGATACCGGTGTTTCCCGATCGCCCAGCTTTCGTACCAATCCGCCACGAAGGCCAGCGAAATAACGACTGTTGTCGATGAAGCCAGACACTTCGACTCGCTGACCGATCTCGATCGTAGCCAAGTCGCTGCCAATGACCCGCACCCCAATTCCTTCATCCTGAACATACAAAAGGGAGTCGCCGTCGCAATACGTCACGGTGCCCTGAGCACAGAGACGATGCAAAGGACGCCCTTCCGGCTTAAAGCCGTCCAAGTCCGCCAGCGAAACCTTGTCCACTGAAAACGGATCCTCAGGTGCGGGCTTGAGTACTTGAACGTGTTCGCGACGATCAATGATCATGCGAGGACAAACAAATTCTGATCTCCAGTTTCGCGAAGCGCCGGCAAGACCCGTGATTTCCAGTTCCGCATCAAGCATCCCGTCAGGCCCGTACTGATCCTCCAGTGGCAATCGCACCAAGAAGTGACCGACGCCCGTTTCGACACGCAGCAGCCAATAATTTTTTGTCTCTTTGGTAACGTTTTGGACGACCCCGCGAACTCGAACACGGCGAATGTTTTCTGCTCCATTAAGGAAACGCTTCATATCGAGCTGAGTTGCATTGGGCAAATGTCCCTCGCCCAAACTCGTGATTTGCATCGGCAGCAACACGGGCGAATAGCCCCCCGCATCGAGTAGTCCGACGAGATCAATTTTTGTACCGTAGGTAAGTGACGATAGAAAATCGGCGTCCTGAAATAGCTGTTCGTCCAATGCCAGGCTCGATCGCACCCAGATACCTCCCGTGTCATCTTCCAAACAAAATGACTTTGCCGCGCCAGGGTGAGACGGCCAGGTAATGATTCCATCGCCGACCGACGAGATTGTCGCTTGGACTCGAACCGTGTTGCGATTCACCGCTTCGTGCCTCGGTGTATGCAATAGATCTGCGATCTTGCTAATCGGTAGGCTTGTCGGATCAGCGCTATAAACCGGGGCAGCCAGGATTAGCAGGCACCACAGACAACAAATAAAGCGTGTGCAGCGAGGTGCCGCAGTCGCGCAGATTAAGATTAAGGGACTGCCGTGGTGTAAAGGTTCAAAATTCATGACGATCAGAAGGCTAAATTACGGCGTGGGGCAATCAGTATCGCTCCACGCCTGAGGTTGGGGGGCAACCACGATTGACACGCATCACGACGCTTGGACGCAAACCTACCTACATCCTAGCCTGTACCGCAGGTGGTTGCATCAAAAGCCATCCCCATTGTTTGTATCACCCGACGTTGCTTTCAAACAGCATTTCGAGATGGGATAGCGAAACTGGCCAAAAAAATTGACAAGCAGTGACTTGTCGAAAATCTTTGCGACTTTCGCTACAGCCCGAGCCGACTGATTAAGTCGGTTTTCAATGGCCAAATCGCATATTCGATCATTTCGACCCCACGGTCGCGAAGCGTTTGGTTCGCGGACGTCTTGGTGCAATCAACGCCCCTTACATCCAATGTTTTCGTTTGAACAGCCACACCTGCCCGCCCGCGACGACAAGCAACAAGACGCAGAAGATGGTGAAGGCCCAGTGGTTCTCCGTTCCTGGAATGCCGCCGATATTAATTCCAAGTAGCCCCGTTAGCAGGCCCAGTGGCAAGAAAATTCCCGCGACAATGGACAAGATGTACATCGTCTTGTTCATTTGCTCCGCCAAGCGACCGTTCAGTTCTTCCTGCGTCACGGTTGCCCGATCTCGAACCGAATCAAGATCCTCAACATATCTCGTTGTGCGATCGGCGATTTCCCTCAGACGCATGCGATCCATCTCGCTAAGCCAATCCACTTTTTCGCTATGCAGATGCGCCATGACGTCGCGTTGTGGAGCGAGATAACGACGCATACCGATAGCGACCCGGCGAATAGAGGCAATTTTCTGGCGAAGTTCGTAGGTTTGCTCGGCGATCACTTTGTCTTCGAGTGCGTCAACGCAGTCGTCTACGTCGGAGATAACCGTCCCCATTCGCAACACAAGACGATCGGCAAGTTGCTCCAGAAATTCGCCTGAATTCACGGGTCCACTTCCTTCCTCAACCGCCCGACGAAGATCGTCAATTGCCATCACACGGCGGTGCCGTAACGTGACGATGCGATTTGAGTCGATCCAGAAGCGAATGGAAATCATGTCTTCCGGATCATTACCCGGATTAAGATTCACACCGCGCAGGATCAACAGCATGCCACCCTTGTGCACTAGGCTCCGCGGACGGGTCTCCTCTGCCGTGAGTGCCTGCACGATAACAGGCTCTATCTCGCTAGAATTGTCCAGCCACTCCCTCGCGGCGCTCGCGGTGTAGTCCAGATGTACCCAGAGCGTCCCGTGCTGTGGACGCCACTGTCTTACTGCATCCAAGGTGAGTGGAGTGCCGCCGCCATCTCCATTGAGCGCAAAGGCAAAGATCAGTCCGTCGCTGTCACTCATAGTCTCACTTTTTGCCTTATGAACCGTGATCGATCCAGCTCGCAGATGGAGATGAACCGGTCGGGCGCCGAACTTCGTCGCTTTTGCTGCTCGGTGTATAGACAGAGTCTAGACGCCCAAGGTCGTCGGTGGCAAGTTCCGGCGGTCGACGTGATGCCGACAAACGTATGCTGTGGACCGTGTCCCCGGACAAACTGTCGATCCATCGCGGTTCCTCATCACAGTTCAGACAGAAAATGCAGCAGATCGGTGGA
>CAXBHV010001011.1:0-3451 GCA_963974855.1 uncultured Rhodopirellula sp.
GCAATTCGTAATACCTCGGGCACAGGGAACTTAACGAGCACAGGCAATTTGAAAAAAGCGGGATTCAATCATCGACGGGATTAGGAGGAACGATATTGAGTCTTGCCGAAAGCGCAGCGACGTAGTGAACCCGTTCTTCCTCGTGGGCGAATTCGATTGGGCGACGCATCTGAAGGTCAATTAGCGAACTGAATTTTTGTCGTTTTAGAAACTCAACCAGCCCGTCCAATAGTTTCTCGATCACAGCGGGGCCGGACCGATACAGTTCACTTGTCACCATCGCAGCATCGGCCCCCGCCAATAGAACCTTGATCACGTCCTCGCTGCTGGCGATTCCCCCACTCGCTGCGATCGACATCGCAGGGCAATGCGAATGAACTCGCATAATCGGATCGATTAGATGGATTGCGGATCCTGGGGTGGTCAGACTCCAAGTCGATTGCAGCTTCAAATTCTCAAGGCAAATATCGGTGTCCGGCCCGCGACCATACAACACAAAACCACTGGCGCCCGAACAAACGCGTCGAGCGAGATGAGGCAAGCTAACGCCAACACGCTCGATCTTGATGAACAGCGGAATCGAGATTGCCTGATCAATTTCCTCGATGGCGGCCACGATGGATTCTTCGATTTCACCTGATCCCGCGTGCTCATTTACCGGCGGATGGTGAACGTTCAATTCGATGGCTGCCGCATCCGCTTCTTGCAATTCGCCAGCGTAGTCAAGCCAGCCATTTGCCGCGTATCCGTTCATACTCGCGATGATGGGAATGTCTAATTGCGAAGTCGCTCGCTTGAGTAACGCCAAGTAGCTGTCGGCATCCTTGCAGGCCGAGCGAATTTTCAAACGCTTACTTCGAGCAAGTAGCGATTTTTCACGGTAGGTGATCGGACGCCCCATTTTCTGAGTCCACTCGATCACCTGTTCTTCAAATACGGAGGGTAAAACGATCGCGCCGGCCCCCGCCGCCTGCAGCCTCGCTCGCATGTGATCATCTGTCGCCAATGGGCACGCCCCCACAACAATCGGTGTACGTAACATAAGCCCGCCGTAGTTGGTCGATAGATCAATACTCATGGAAGCACCCGATTGATTAGCAGAGGAATACAATGATCAGCAGAGGAATACAAAACGAAATGGACACTGCAGAAGATGGCCGTCGCACAGCACACGGAGTTACCTCGGCGTCAAACGCCGGTTGCGACTTGAATTGGTGAAACAAAACCTGCAGGCTTGATTGCAAGCATGGAGCAACTGAGTTCGGAAAAGATGGTATCGGCAGTACTGCCTACCAGCATCCCGGACACTCCGGTTCGACACACGGTCCCCATCACCATCAAATCGGCTTCAATCGTGTCGGCAACACTGCGAACGACTTCGGATGGATCACCTCGATGCAAGTGAATTTGGATATTTTGGTCGTCAGAACCAACGGCAGTAATCAGTTCATCCAACGTGCGCCGCACTTTGGCTTGCTGAAGTGTCACCATTTGATCGACGGTTTCGTCTCCCATCCGCTTTCGCAACGGACCTTCCATCCACAATCCCCAAGCAGCGACAAGGTGCAATTGAGCCTGTTCCGCTTGTGAGATCGACGATGCGAGTTTTAGAATATCGTGATTGAGATTCCGATGAACATCGTCGTCCGCGTCCAGGTCGATCGCGGCCAACACTCGATCGAATGCTCCATGGATTTCCGGCTTCAACAACCAAACCGGACATGGACACATCCGCAGCAGCGATCGTGCCACACTTCCAAACGCGCAACCAGGAGCGGAAAGACCATCCGCATTTTTGATCACCAAGTCGATGTTGGCCAAAATCACTTGACGGATAATTTCGGTGGCGGGGTCACCGGTAGCGACCACCAATTCGATCGGAACCGCTGTGTCCGCGTATTCAGCCAACCGTGCCAGCAGTGCATGCTCGTGGTCATTGACCATGATGCTCTGCAGTTCGTCAGACGCAGTCGTATTGTCGACCATGGCGATCCCTTTGGGGATTGGCTTGATGACATCCATGATCGTTAACGACGCATCATTACGGATCGCCAAACTAACCGCACGCGATAGAGCCGCTTCGTTGGAATCCGTCCCGATGTAGCACAAGATTCGTTTAAAACGTTTCATGAAGACCGCTCAGTTCGATGTTGATTCGTGATCGTGTTTTACACAAATGCCGTCGGTGATTTCTCTGGCACGGGTTCATCTTCCCGCACTTGATGGTTGCGGGCTATCCAAACACTGCACTGGGCGTGACGCAAGACATAACGCGAAGTACTGCCCAACAAAAAGCGACTCATTCCATTGCGTAGTTTTTCGCCGACCACCACCATGTCAATGGCATGTCGTTCGGCAAAGGTCACGATTCCTTCTCCCACATGTTCATTCTCGACCAAGTGGGTTTGTGTTTGGGGTGCCACCGCCAATAGCTGATCGTTGGCGTGATTCAAATTCTCGTGGTATTGCCGGACGATTTGAGAATCCTCTGGCAGCAGGCCAAAAAAGTCATGCAAGTACGAAGCGATCGACAGCACATGGAATTCAGTGTCGCTCCGCCAAGCAATCTCGGACATCTCTTGCAATCCCGATCGCGCTGACGCGTCGACTCCATACGCCAAACAGACCCGAAACCCTTGGTCATATCCGTGTCGTTCTGATCCTCGCACCACCAAGACACTGCAATGAGCATGGGTCGCCACGTGGTCACTGACGCTACCCAACAACACTCGACTGATTTGCGAGCGACCTTTGGCGCCGACGACAATCAAATCCGCGTCGATCTGTTTGGCGACTTCGATGATCGTTTCATTCGCACATCCACTTTCAATCCGATGTCGAATTGAAAAGTCTGTTTCATCAAACATCGGCTGAATTTTGCGGAAGGTTTCCACCGCAAATTCACGGTCTTGACCACACGCTCTTTCAAACACTCCGAGCATCGGATCATCGTCGTGAACCAGCGGAAGCTGAACCACGCTCAGAACGGTCAAGTCCCAACGATTTCGATGTGGTAAATACGATACCCATCTTGCAGCTTCGTTCGAAACTTCCGAACCATCTACGGCGAGCAGGACCTTTTGCATCAGTGGTCTCCTTGGCTTTGCTTCATTTAGCAAGCAACTAGAGTGCCAACGAATGACGAACGACGACGAGCTCGCTAGGGGTGCGTCCTCGTCACATTTGTGTTGTTACCGACAGCCACCGAGTGTGCAGATTGCCACATATCAATGAGACATAGCGGACACACCAAACATCAGGTGTCCGTTACGTTGTGAGGGATGCATCGGCACGCGTTACGCCAACTTTGCAACATATTGATCAGCGTGTGTCAACATTAGTGCACTTGATCACCGGTTACCAGTTCCGCCGTCATCCGCTCGCGTGATTTCGTCTCCTGATGTCGTTTGAACGTCAATGTAAACCAAAACTCTGAACCCACGCCCTCTTT
>CAXBHV010001012.1:0-3449 GCA_963974855.1 uncultured Rhodopirellula sp.
CAAAAAGTCCGCGGGGTCATTGCCATCGGGCAATGTCAGCACTCCCATATCCACGTCGGCACGCACGAACAACTCAAGCACTTGGTCGGCGCGAGTTTGGCCGGCGGTGTCACCGTCGAGCACCAAGACGACCCGTTTTGCAAATCGCTTTAACAAGCGAATGTGGTCTTCGCCCAAGGCGGTCCCCAGCACCGCGACCGCCGACTCGACTCCTGCTTGGCGCGCCGCGACGACATCGGTGTAACCTTCCATGACCAAGGCATCGCCACCGCGACGGATCGCTTCACGCGCGAGTTGCAAATTGTACAGTTGGTGTGATTTGCGAAATAACTTGGTCTCAGGACCGTTGATGTATTTTGCGCCGGCACCGTCTTCGCCACGTCGCGCGGCGATTGCTGGAATCAACCGTCCCCCCAGCGAGATCGGACGGTCTTGCAGGTCATGAATCGGGAACATCAATCGGCCACGGAACCGATCGTAATGCCCGTCACCTTTGTTGCGTTTAATGGCCAAGCCCGCCGCTTCGGCGACTTCCTCACTGAAATCATGTTTCTTAAGCAGATCGACTGCAAAATTCCACGACTCGGGCGAAAACCCGATGCGAAAACGCTTGCGGTTCTCGTCATCGACGCCGCGCGAGGCTAAGTAGTCGCGAGCGATCTTGGCGTCGTTGCTCGTGCCACTTTCAAGTTGTTCGAAATAAGCGTCCGAGACCAACTTCATCGCTGCAAACAAAGTCGGGCGATCGTCGGGACTGCCAAATACGGTCTTCTTGCCGCCTCGCAGCTCGTCGATGGGGATACCTGCCTGCTCGGCTAGCGTGCGAAGTGCGGTTGGAAAATCGAGTCCATCTCGCTGCATCACGTAGCTAAAGATATCGCCGCCGATATCACAAACCCAACACTTCCACGTTTGGCGTTCGGGATTGACGGTCAAAGAAGGGCGGCGATCGTTGTGCCAGGGACAACGTGCAACCATATTGCGACCCGCCGGATGCAACTCCAGCGTCTGGCCGACAACATCGACAATGTCGACGTTCGCACGCACTCGCTCTTTCAGGTCGAAGTCCACAGGCAGGGACAAGCGACAACTCCCGTTGAAGGAACCACTTGGTGACAAGACACCACAAAAGAAAGCCACGACATCCCGAAACAATTTCCGGTGCGGAACCCCTTCCCTGGGTGCCTCGCCTATTCAAGCTGGCGAAACGTATCCGATCGGTCGACCCATCTCGGCGATCACCTACCAGGCAAACCGCCGATTTCGCCAATCGTCTCGACTGGCTGCGGGCAAATTTCGATCATGCAATCCATTGCAACGCAATTGAACGGTTTGCTAGCAAAAAAACAACTGGCAAACCGCTCATAAATTACGAGCGACCGGGGATTGTGCGAAACCGGCCTGTCGGCGTCAAGCTCAATTTTCTTGAGCTAAAAAACGCATTTTTTGCCGTTTTTATCAACCCCGACGCAAAACGCCGGGCGTTTATTTCAGTTCACGAACGCGGATATCTTTCCAACGAACTTGGAATGGTCCGGTTCCCTTACCGATGCCGTGCACCTGCAGTCCCAAAAAGCCCTCTTTGCTTGATTCTGCGTCCGAAAAATCGGCGATTTTGGTTCCGTTGACCCAAGTTTGAATGCGATCCCCCACCGCGCGAACGACGAAACGATTCCAGTCATTGTTATTGTAAGCATCCTTGTTCGGCTGCTCCTTCGTGATCCAACCACGTCCGGTTCCTTCGCTATACACGTAGCCCGATTCTCCCGGTGCTGACTCGATTTCGACCTGAGGACCGTGAACTCGACCGTTTTTGAAATCTTTGGTGCTGACCGAGCGGATCTGCACACCGCTGTTCAACCCGGTGTCGACATTCGTTTCAAACGTCAACTCAAAATCGCCAAATGATTTGTCAGTGCACAGGAACGAGTTCGGACTTCCTTCGGATGTTTTTCCGACCACAGCACCGTCTTCGACGCGATAAGTTGCGGTGCCGTTCTTTTGAGTCCAGCCCTTGGTGTCGGTGCCATTAAACAGCGAAACCCAACCTTTGCCATTGATATCGGGGATCGAGTCCCACGAAACATCGTTACTTGAGGCCGACTCGCTGCTCGCCGCCGGGCCGCTCGCCGACGGATCGCGAAGTGCGGGCTGGTCCGCCGTCAACGTCTCGCCATCGACGGGGGGCAGCGTCACCTTTCCGGTCGCCGCCCACTCGGTTCCACGCTGCAGCGTGACTTGAAACGCTAGTCCTTTCATGGCATTAACGTCGTGCCCCAAAGTGGTGTGAAAAACACGCCCTTTACCGTACTGAATGCTCATCAATAGCGGCTCATGCTCGCCGGTTCCGCCCGTTTCTTTGGTGCTAAAGCCAGTCGCCAACACATTCATATTCTCTGCAGGACCACGTAATTTTGCGTACAGTTCGTCGGCGGTTTGCATGAATGAACCCGGCAACCCCTTGGTGATCGGATGCTCGCGATCGCGAATAACAACAGCAAAGGGAACACGTTTGCCGTGAGCTCCGCCTGAACCGGGCGAAGTATCGCGGGTGAATTTTTGCTGGTCTTCTTTCCAACGAACGTAGGGACCATCGCTCTCGTTGCGGCCGCCCCACCCCCCCAGTCCGATCATGCGATTATAGGCCGACCATTTCGGGAACGAGTTGTCAGCAGCGTGGACTGAGCAAAAACCGCCTCCGCCAGCGACGTAGTCTTCAAAGGCCTTTTGCGTCGACTCGCTCCACGGTTGCCCGTTGTAGTTGGAAACGACGACGTCATAGTCGGCGAATTTAGGGGCAAACGTGCTCATATCGCCCCCTTTTTCTGGCGTGGTGGCGACGTCGACTTTGAATCGTCCGCATGCTTCGAGAGTTTGCTTGATCAGCGGTGTGGTTTCTTGCCATTTATGGTTGTTTTGCCCGTCGATCAACAAAGCCGAAAGGACTTTGGCATCACCGGCAGCAGACGCTTGCAAGGCAAAACCGGCGACCAATGCGATACAAGCAACCAGTCGTCGAGAGAAGAAAGTATTGAGATTCATCAGCATCAGGTTTAATTGGGGAAAGCGAAGGTGAGTGGATGTCCTTGGGCAGACAGAGCCCCCGTGGAGCACATTGTATCAACATCATCGCCCACTTGGCGGCAAGAGCAAGCGGCTTTACCAGCGATTGATTGGCTGCACGATCGGGACGCACTGGGTTGGACGCATGGGCAAATCCAGCGATCCGCCTCTGCCGCAGTCAGACGCTGGGTATATGAACCAGCACCGGTTGCCTAAGATACGTGAATCCTGTGCCCCAAAAACCGAGCCCCTCTCCTAGCCCCCTCGTACGAATGAGCCAATTTACTCGCGGGAACTTTCCCGCCACTCGCCTGCGACGCGTCCGCCGCCATGACTGGTCTCGACGCCTTGTTGCCGAGAACCAATTGAGTGTGGACGATTTGATT
>CAXBHV010001013.1:0-3440 GCA_963974855.1 uncultured Rhodopirellula sp.
GAGGGGCGAAAAAGCATCGCAATATCAAGTTGCGCACCACGATTCAGTTCGAGGCACACGCGTTGGCGAATCGTTTGCTGGGCAAAGACGATCTGCCACAAATCGTTGATACCGAGAACCTGTTTGCCGAGGAGGCGAAATAAGATGCTCCAGCTCGTGATTTACGACATTAGCAGTGACAAAGTGCGAAAGAAGGTGTCGGATCGACTGCTCGATCTCGGACTGATTCGATCGCAATACAGTGTCTTTATTGGCATGGCCAACAGGAACCGGATTGACGAACTCAGCCTGTTTGCCGAGCAAAACCTGTCAGCCAAAGATCGGCTGTACATCATCCCGATCACACGAGAGGGGCTGTCGCAATCCAAACAGATCGGCCCCGGCATCGACGAAGAACTCGTCACCGACGAAGTACTGACAAAAGTAATCTGAATTAAAGAGTGATGATGATATCTCAATCGCAAACAACGGTTTCCGTATCGACGCTTCGGCTACTGCTTTCGCGGGGCCTGCGTACTGGGGAGGCGCCGGCGCTGAGAGGATTTTTCGGCCGTCAATTTGAAGACGAGGTATTGATGCACAATCACGCCGCCGGTGATGTGCTCGTTTATCAGTATCCGCGAGTTCAGTTTAAAGTGCTCGATCGCGTAGCTTATATGGTTGGAATAGGAGAGGGGAGCGACTTGTTGTCACGACTTTGGCTCGATATTGATCAGGCCAAAATCGGCAGCGAGGAGCTTCGCGTGCTGGAGTCACAATTTGAAACGAACCCAGTGAACATTGAGGTGACAGAAACGCCTCGGGTGTACCAGTTTGCGACTCCCTGGCTAGCGCTCAATCAAAACAATTTTCGGGAATACATGCAAAGCAAGTCACCCTCTTTTCGGCGTGAAAAACTAAATCGAACGCTCGTCGGGAATTGTCTTGGAATGTGCAAATCGCTGGGGATTCGTCTTAGCGACCGTATCGCTGCCGATTGCAGTGAGTTGAGCAGTTTCAAAACATCGCTCAAGGGGCAATCGATGGTTGGCTTCGTCGGCAACTTTAGCGTGAATCTATCGCTTCCTGGTCAGATTGGACTAGGAAAAAGTGTGTCGCGAGGATTCGGAACGATCGAAAAGGATGAACGATGATCATTGAAGACTTAGTTCGTACCGGGCGTTATCTTCGTGAAGGAGGGCTTCCGCCAGAACAGCTTTTGCTACTGATTTCGGACGTAAACTCTTCCCAGGTTCGCAACTTCTTTCAGCATATATTTGTTGTCGAGCTTTCGCCTAATGGGGATGGCGACGCAAAGTCCCTAGCCATGCAGGTGTGGGGACAAGAAATTCAACCTGATCGCGCGAAGAAGAAGACGGTATTCCAACCCGATTTGGGAAAGGCCGTGGCTGCGCCGTTCGTTTTTCCCGGTGGCAACCCGATTCACCCACAAGGCGTCTATGGAGTACCGGCATTTCCGGTATTTGAGAAACATCTATCCGCATTCATCAATAGTGCAAAGTCTGTGGCAGACTTCCTTCGCGGGCGGTTGGCAAGGTGTCAGTCGATAAAGCTCGACGATAGCACCGTCGATCTAATTGCGACATCCCTACATCACGAAGTTGTGAAAAGCAATCCTTTAAGATCTAGTAAACCGCTTGGCTTGGTCTTGCTTGTTGACGCGTCAACCGAGTCTTCGCCGTATCAGTACGTCAGCGATGAAACGGAGCGAACCATCGGACATAGCCTGTTCTTAGACAACAAGTTCATATCGCCGCGTTCGGATATTGTCCTTGAACTTTACTCGAAGTCTAAAGTGGAAGAAGGCCGGCAATCAGGTACTCGAACTGGCTGTTGCACAATTTGTGGTGGGGAATCGGATGCGGGTATGGTATCAATCTACTGCAAGTCTTGGCCTTGGTTCCTTCCGACCTGGACCTGTCCAATTCCACATGGCGGCAAAGGCGACATTGCCGAAGGGGTCGCGTTGGACGAACCCTGTTACGAGGCACTCAACATTGGCGCCTCCTATTTTGATAAAGTCACCAGCCCGGTGGATTCAATCGTAACACGAGAGTTGTTCTCACCTGTTTCAGATCGCGAAGGGCGGAGAACAATTGAGCACAAAAGCATTGGTGATTTGACGACGATTTACGGATCTGCACTTCTCTTGCCAATACTTGAATTTGCTGAAATTAACCCAGAAGAACGACGTGAGTTTGGAGAAGGACTGCGTTATCGATTGAACAGGAATGAGTCCAGTCTCAATCACATTACGCAAGTTCTCGGCTTCGAGGCAGCAATTCCCATCGACGTTGAAGAGGAGATCTATCGCCTGACATTGGTTTATTACTCAGGTGACGCTAGTCGCGGTGACATTCATTTGCGTTGCATTATTGAGGATGTCGTCCCTACTGTTGTCCATAAACTGCAGCAACTTGCTCGATCCACTGCTCGCAATATTCCGAATTTGTGTCGCGAGGTGATGCCTGGTTGTTCAGAAAAGCAACAAGTTTGGCATGCGAATCGATTTCAGTACATCCCGTTCTTGTTGGCACGCGCCTACGGTGGGGCTTTCGTGTGGGATCAACTGCAGTCGGTATTTCGTCGTGTGCCTTTGAATATCGATCGCCCAACTGCAAATATCGCTCATCGCATCTCAAGCCTGACCAGGAATTTTCCGAATACCCAGTACGATGTGCGAGAAGAGGTTCTTTTCTATTTAGCGTTTCTTGATTTTGTTCAAACTTATAACGACACCATTGCTGAAGGAGATCTGCCGCCCATGGCTATGCGAGACTGGAAAGATTTACTAGTGGTTGTTACAGAGAGTCCGCCCGAAGAGATGGCGTTTGAAAGTGCCACGGAACTTGGATTCGCCTGCGGTGCGGTCGTGCGACAATTTTCGCGACAATACTGGAATGTCACTAAAACGGGCTCCGAGGGAAAGGATTATCTTCGACACCGCATCATTGCGTTTGGATCAGATCTTTCACCGGACGCTGTCTGGAAAAAGGCTCTCCCAACCATGTTTAATGTTGAACTAAAGCTGCGAGATCTTCGACTTGCCGATGACTTCAAGCGTCGTATTGGAGTTTTGCTTAATCGTTGTGACGATGCCCAAGAAGAGATTCGCTCCAGTCGAGATGGATTCATGGCTGCATTTTGGTCAGGGTATTCACTACAAAAAACAAATAAAGTTAAACAAGACGAACAGCCCGTTGCACTAGGAGCAATCGAATGAATGAGCAAGCAAGAACTGGAGAAATTCTCTTTATCAAATGTGTCAAAGATGGCATCCCCAACCGTGATCCGTTGCGTGACAGTGACGCTCGCCGGATTTTCGGTGAAGATGATGGACGAATCTCATTGTCGGACGTCAGCATTAAGCGGGACGTTCGAGACTATGTTATAGATCGATACCCGGATGGTGGTGAAAATAAATCAAACTTCGTGTTCGT
>CAXBHV010001014.1:0-3437 GCA_963974855.1 uncultured Rhodopirellula sp.
CCGGGTCCATCAGCATTTCTTCGCGACGAGTCCCGCTGCGGCTGATATCAATCGCTGGCCATACGCGACGGTCAACCAAGGATCGATCGAGCACGATCTCCAAATTGCCCGTGCCTTTAAACTCTTCGAAAATCACATCATCCATCCGGCTGCCGGTATCGACCAAGGCGGTGGCCAGAATCGTCAGCGATCCGCCCTCTTCCACCTTGCGTGCCGATCCGAATAATGCCTTCGGCTTTTGCAGCGCTCCCGCATCGAGTCCACCGGTTAGCAATTTGCCAGTCGATTCACCTTCACTATTGTGAGCTCGGGACAAACGCGTGATCGAATCCAAGAAGATGACGACATCAACTCCGGTCTCGACCATCCGCTTCGCTTTTTCGATCACCATCTGCGCGACCTGGATATGCCGCTGTGCTGGTTCGTCAAACGTGCTGCTGATCACCTCACATTGCGGCCCGCGAACTTCGCGTTCCATGTCGGTAACCTCTTCGGGACGTTCGTCGATCAACAAGATAAAGACGTAGGCTTCCGGATAATTTTTCAATACCGCCTTAGCCAATTGCTGCATCAGGATCGTCTTGCCCGCTCGAGGTGGGCTGACGATCAAACCACGCTGGCCAAAACCGACCGGCGTCAACATGTCGACAACCCGCGTACTCAAATCCTTGCTATCGTACTCCATCATGATGCGATGATCGGGATGCAGCGGGGTCAACTCATCAAACGGAATCTGAGCTTGGCGTGCCATAGGATCGCGGCGATTGATGGCCTCGATCCGCAGCAATGCAAAATAGCGTTCGTTTTCTTTGGGCGGCCGAATCTGGCCAGCAACGTGACTGCCGGTTTGCAGCCCAAATCGCCGGATTTGACTTGGCGAAACGTAAATATCATCAGGGCAAGAAACGTAGTGGTACTGCGCACTGCGCAGAAACCCGAAACCATCGGGCAGAATCTCGAGCGTCCCTTCGCCGAACATCAGCCCATTGGCTTTCATTCGCTGCTTCAGGATTGAGAAGATCAATTCTTGTTTTCCGCCCGCTTCGGCGACCGTGATCCCCTCCGCTTCCGCCATCGCGGTCAGCGCATCTTGAGGCATCTTCTGCAACTGAGCGATGTTGAGCTGCGGCGTATCGTGATCGCCGCTGGGGATCCCTACTTTCTCGCCGATCTTGTTCGCTTCGCTGACGATTTCCTCGGGCAACGACAGCGGATCTCGCTCGGCGTCTAGCTCTCGAATTCGCTGATCGACCTCCTTGTCGGGATGTCGAGGACGATTGGTTTGACGTCGATAATTACGGTACTCGCGCGGACCGTTCTTATCGTTCGTGCCGCGACTATTGCGATCACGGGGTGGTTGATTGGATTGCATGATGATTAGGCCGAGTTAGAACGGCGAGGGCAGGACAGTCGATTGGAAAAGAGATAGGTAGGAAGGTGTGAGTGCGAGAAAAAGCTCAAGCAGGTTGGGTTGAGAAAAGGAAAATGTTTTTTAAGTTGGCTTAGCCGTCGTCTTTATCGAGACAATGTCGATCCGGAGACGTTTCTCCACTGCAATCGTTTAACTTAACGTAAAGCTGACGTGTCTGCTCGAAAAGATCTTCTAGCGACCCATCGTTGCGTAGTACGCGATGACTAAGCCTGCGTTTTTCTTCAATGGAAAGTTGGTTGGTTTCGCGTTTGGCGAGCTGGGCTGCATCCCAGCCTCGTTCTTCGGCTCGCTTCAGCCGGTGTGTCCATGGGGAATCGACACACCATATCTCGTCACAAGCTCGATCCCACTTTGATTCGAATAGAAGTGGAACATCCAATACCAAGACGTGAACGCCCTGGGCCTCCGATTGCCGGATTTGTTTGAGGATTTCGTTGCGAGTAGGCGGATGGGTCAGCGACTCTAAATAGTTTAATGCGGCGCGACTCGCGTCGTCATCCCCGAAAACCACCTCCGCAAGACGCAATCGGTTGATTTTCCCCTCCGCATCGGCAATTTCCGAACCAAAACGCTCCACCAACTTGGCTACCACCTGCGGTCGATTGAGCACTTCGCGGGCAATCAGGTCCGCGTTAACCCAGGTCGCTCCGAGTCCCTGTAGATAGCGAGCAACGGTTGATTTTCCCCCCGCCGGAGCTCCGACAATGCCCACGATTACCATCTTAGCTACACACAAAAAGAGAACGAAATGAGCTAATCCTGGCTTGCTTAGCGGCCAAATCTAGGGTGATCAGACCGCCACAATCCGGAAAATAAATTTGCTAATTTTTTTTTGTCGCTCGATCGCTAAAACGGCTCCTGCGTCGCAAACCAGAGCTCAGGTGGCTCCGCACAGCGGTTTACCGTCTGATTTTGGGGCAGTCGTCGTGAGTTCGCCTAGTGGTTCGCAGTACGCTCGTCAATCGAAACTCTTGGCGAGTTTCGCTACGGAGAAGTCAGTTTGCTGTCGCAATCGTCTTGCTGAGCAGGCTGAGAACACACAAGGATCAGGTGACTCGGCGATTCTCGGGAAGGTACAGGAAGGCATTGCAATTTGGGCAACGCACCAACCGCGACAACTGCAATTGGCTCATCACCTGAGTCGTCAGCGTTTGGTAACATCCCCCACAGGAATCACCGTCGATCGGCGCCAGTGCCTCTTCTCCCTTCGAGGCGGTCAAACGATCATAGTCGGGACGGACCGCACTAGGGATTTCTTTTTCGGTTTCCACTAGCTCTGCTTCGACTCGCTCGAGCTCACCACGCAGTCGCTCCATCTTTTCTTTGACGTGGACCACACGTTGCTCGTGCTCCGTTTCCTGTTTTTCAAGCTCCGACTTCAGCGAATCCAATTCCGCTTGCAGCTCATCGAGATACTCGAGCCCTTCGAGAATTTCGTCACTGAGGACGCTATTAGCCTGTTCGTCCGCCGCGATCTGCTCTTTGAACGTCGTGAACTCTCGATTGCTCGCCGCTGTGTTCAGCTTGACGTTAATTTCGACAATCCGTGCTTCACGCGACTTCAACTGAAGCTGTTTTTCATCCGAAGCCAGCTTCGCCTTCTTGAGTTTCTCCTTCAACGCGTCCACGTCCGCCTGAGCCTTCGCGACCATCGCTTCGCCTGCTTTGACTTGGCGGGGACCGCGTGATAGCTGACTACGCAGATCCGTCAATTGACGGTGGACACGGTGAAGCGTGCGAAGCAGTGGAGTGCTGATTTCGATATTCGAACCAGTAGACATGACGACAAGACCAGTGGGAACCGAAGCAATAAGAATAACTGTACGTATAGCATATCGCTTCGGAGTACGATCTGACACCACCGGGCAGCATCCGGCCGCCGGAGAGTTCGGGGCCATGTTAAGAATGAGATGCCGCGAAAATCGCGGCTGATCTGCGGCCGTTTCTAGACCGACGAAACTCTTGACGGCTTGTTGAATTAATCCAATTGCAAATCGAAATGGTG
>CAXBHV010001015.1:0-3435 GCA_963974855.1 uncultured Rhodopirellula sp.
ACTCGATGTCCAAAGCCAGGACAAGATCGGCCATCGATCGACCATTTCTCGAACAGAATTGGGAATGTACTTGTTGGGAATTTATCGTCTTCTACCATTCGACCGACAATTTCGATGGCACCACCATGTCTATGGCCACTGAATGCGCACAACGCAGCCGCCAATGCCTGCGAAAGTGATGAACATGTGCTTGCAACACAGCGCAGCACAGTAGTCGATGCACAACCTCCGTGCTCGGCTGCAATCGTCAAGCAGCAATCGAGTGCTGCTGCTGACTCAAGGGACTCCGTTGCTCCTCTTGACCTAAGCAAGCTGCGGATTGATTCGATACCGGTTTCTCGTGACAGAAGAAATTGCCCGAACAATATGCCCTGAGCAAAAAGAGTCACCGTTCTAGGATCGTGAGCCAATGCACTTGATAATGACGCCTCGCATTCCAATATTAATCGCGCCAATACCGATGTGGAAAACTCGTCGACTCGCGAACCTGAATTCGCCCGAGCGACTCCATTTAGGAATGCGACCTGGCCGCGGGCACGTAGCGTCGCATCGGGCAGTATGCCGCAGTTGAGAAGGAGGCAAACATCGAAAAACGGGACACAGCCACACAGGTCAGAAAGCTTAACGCCGCGATACTGTATGGCCCCTCGGTTCTCGTCGCAATTTGAAACACTTGTTTTGGACAAGTAAATTCCATGAAGTCCGTTATGAATCACTTCGGTCGGCTCGTCGATTAATGACAGTGCATCGCGGGCAGTGTTGCTCTCCCCAGCTAAATACTGCCTTATAGAGTCCTTTGAAACACATGATTCCGGCGTGAACTCGCGACCTAAATCTCGGGAGAGAGCTGCGATAACAGCAGCATGACCAAGTGAATCCCAATTGGGATGCTCGTAAATTCGATTGATCGATTGGAGCTGATGCGATGGCACGCCAATAACTTTGGCCAGCCAATCATCTACGTTTGGCGAAGCGTCGGAAACTCGCGGTTGTTCAAATTCTTGAGTTGCACTTAATTTAAGCAGATCAACTTTACCCGACGACGTTCGCGGCAATGCGTCAATATGATGCAAGGCCAGTGGGCACGCATTATCAAGCAAAGCTGCCGAGAATGCCGCTTGCAAGTCTCGATCGATTGATTCTTGATCCGCCATGTGCTGGCTGGTGCTCCAGAAAACATCGACACCACGGCAAAGCCCATCATCCACGCTGATGCTAGGAATTACCGCTAGTTCTACGACTCCCTCCACTTCGTACAACTTGGATTCCAAACACTCGGCGTTGAAAAACTTTCCAGCGTATTTAAACCGACGATCTACTCTTCCTAAAAAGTGAGCACATTTGTGCTCGTCAATTTTGACGAGATCACGAGACCAGTAAGTTCGCTGATTGTTCGCGAACTTACCGAATGTATCATGGCTGCTAGCTCCTGAGCTATCGCCAAGGTATCCGTCGACTACTTGAGGACCGGCGATACATAGTTCACCCTCACCCATGTCCTGTGTACCGTTGCTTTCAGCTCGAAGAAAGAACTTTGTTTTCCCGAGAGGCCTCCCAATTGGGACGATGCCATGTCGACCCGAATAGACATCATCAATACGGTACGCAGAGCAAAAGATGGTTGCTTCTGCTGGGCCATAGAGATTCAGAAGCTTGGCTTCTGGAAATCGCTGTCTCCAGGAATCAGCGACAAACCAAGGCAAGGGTTCGCCGCAAAACAAAACTCTATCGAAAGGCGGTAAGCCAGATGTCTTCAGTTTCCCTGACTCTAACAACATTTTTGCAAGAGAAGGGACTGAGAACCAACTAGATACACCTGCCTCGTAGCAAATCTGCAATGAGTCCCACATGTCGTCACGACGAATAACGACAAGGGTTGCTCCACTTGTTAATGCAGTAACAAAATCGTAGTAGAAAAGATCGAAGTCCGGCTCAAAAATCTGTGAGACTTTCTCTCCAGCTTCAATGGGAAGTAAGCTACTGGCCACTTTACGAAAAGCGTCAAGGCATGAACGTGAAACTGGAATTAGTTTTGAAGCCCCAGTCGATCCCGAGCTTGCCACGATGTACTCAAGGTCAATACTCTTTGAAGTAGTCGCATCCAAGGGGCAATAAAAAACTGTTCCAATGGAAGTGTTTATCTCTTTAATTGCGTCGAGACCCAACGTTTTTACAAACTTCGCCCTCATGGCGTCGCATAAAATCCCACTAGGATTTATTGCGTCAAGACGATGTCGAAAATCGTCGATGCTCAGGTCTCTGGACGCGACATGCACGGACGATTTTCGTGACCATGCGGCCAGCAGCCCTGCATAGAGCCAAGGCCTACGGTCTCCCCATATAAAAAGATGGCCGCCTTGAGTCTGCTCTCGAGCAGCCAACTGATTTGCTATTTCACGTGACCCGGCAATCAAATCACGGAAGGTCACCGATCCGTCTCGAAATTGTAAAGCTACGTTTTCAGGGAACGCTTCACATATGGATTCGATGGTGTCGACAACCGACTTCATTTAATATTCCTTACGCATTTGCTGCGTCCTTAAAACACGTAACCAATTCTCGCCCTGAATCCCTGCAAGATCAGAAGACGACCAGCCATTTCCTACCAGCGCACTTTCGACAAACTCCAAGTCTGCGTGACAACGAATGGGATCACACAACTCGTTTGCCGAGATTCCCCCATCCATATCGGAACCGATGCCTATGACTTCGATTCGCCCAGCCAAATCACGGATGTAATTCGCATGACGAACGAAGTCGTCAACTTGAGCACGTCGAGAATTTGGCGCCACCAACGCGCCTTGGTAGAAATTTAGTCCTATGACTCCTCCACGCCTTGCAATCTCTTTGATTGCCCAATCGGGAAGGTGGCGCTGAGGAGGAGAATGAATTGGAGTCTTGAGAAGCTCACGGCAATTACTATGCGATGCAATTACAACACCATCATACCGATTCAAGACTGCATCCAGTGATTTATCGTTTAAGTGGGAAACATCGATTAGAACTGCATTGTCATGGGCGACGTTAATCAGCTCCCAGCCCAATGAAGTTAGGCCTCGTTTACTCTTGACTCCGCCGGCGAACCTCGTTGGATTGTTCCATGCAAGTGAAACGGTAACGACGCCTTGATCTCGCCACCAAACAAGCTCCTCCGGCGTTTGGATGCATTCAGGGTTTTCAATGGACAATCCGCATAGTAACTGGTCATCTACAACCGTCATCTGATCAGTCATTGGGATCAACGTACCATTCGCAAATTGCTCTTGGTAGAAACGCAACTGCTTTAGACTCTTGCGGCGGACTTTTTCAATCTGACTCAAACTCGAGTCCACGCCAACTTCCGGCAATACAAAAATTGTGCCCAGAAATCCAATTACATCGGAACGCTGAAGAGAGTGAATTGACACAGCAGCAGGCTGGTTGGGGCCTCCGCAC
>CAXBHV010001016.1:0-3435 GCA_963974855.1 uncultured Rhodopirellula sp.
AAAACGCAGTTTTCGGATCGGATGACGAGGCCACTTTGACAAGCGTCGGTGTTTGGATGTCCAAACGTGGTGAATTGATAAATGCGTTGCGAGCACGCACGAGCTCTTTCGCATGATTGCTCGTCGATTCGACTTGACGCTGCAACGTCACCAGGACGGTGATCATCGACGTCGGCGCGTCGCGGTCATCCACGCTTGCCAGCACGTTGACGAGATCTGCCATCGTGGCGGCGGGCAAGTCGCTACGTTTCGCTGCGGCTACGAGCAACGCAATCGCGTCATGCGGCACATCTTTGGCAGCGATTAACTGGGCGAGCAATTGGCCAATCAAGCTCGGGTCATGTTTGGTCAGTTGGACTAAGCGGGTGAGCGAATCGCTCGATTCAATTCGGTTGCGGTTCATCAGCGAGATCAACTTCGCAGCCGCGTCACCTGAGGCGTCATTGAGTGCTTGTTTCAGCACCTTAGCGATCTTGTCGGTTTCGCTCCAAGGTGTTGGTTGGTAGTAGGGCCCTCGCGTGTCGGGTCGAGTGCCCCACGAATCGCCATTCCATTGCCCCTCTTGGAAATGCAATCGACAGAGGGCTTCCAGAATTGCCTCGCGTCGATCCGGGGCGGTTTCATCAGCGAGCCGTTGGATCAAACCGTCCACCACCGACGGTTGGTGCATCATCGCCAAACTGCGAAGCACAGGCTGTAACGCAACTGTGTGATCGTCCAGTGCCGCTAAGCAGGCTACGGATGCATTTCGCTTTGCCAGACTGCGAATCGCCAGATGCACGATTACGGGATCGGTACTGCCGAGTGATGCGATGCATCGCTGAATCGACGCGGAATCAGTTGCGTCGCCTTGCAGTGATTCGGCGATCTTTCGCTGCTCATTTCGTGTTTCTAGTCCGCGCTGGATCAGCTCGCGATGGGCCAAGTTTCCTCGCCGCATCAATTCACGCTGCGCCTCCATTCGCCGCCGTGCACTCGGCGAGTTCATCACGTTGACCAATTCGTTATCGCTGGCGATTGCAAAGTTTGGTAACGCTGCCGCGGTGAAGTTTTTGGGTTTAACGCAAACAATGTAGCCAACATCAGGACCGTTCCAATCAAACGTCGCTCCTCGCCAACTGGCGCAGTAAACGCGACTATTGCCATCGACGTCGGCATCGGTGGGACGCGTCATGCGGATAAACGGCTCGGGCGATTTCGTCTCTTCGTAGCTGGCTCCCTTGGGGGCGACGGTGTGTCGGTACAGGGCGCCGGTGCCCCAGTCCGCGGTAAACGGGGCATGGTTCCAATCGCCAAAACCGGGCTCGTCGATGTAGACCGCGCCGCATCCAGAACCACCACCGTAATCGGCAAGCGGTTTGACACATTCATCGGGAAAGTTCTTGTAAAGACGCGGATAGCCATGATCGTCGGTGCCGGTGAAGTGATGCAGACGAACGTCCCATCCGCCACCATCGTTGGTATTGTCACGGGCGAACATTTCCATCTCAGGGCTGATTGCCACTTCAAGGATATTACGGGTTCCGGTGGAGTAAACTTCGAGTCCGGTGCCGTCGGGACGCACGCGAATCACTCCGCCGCCACGATGCGTCAACCGCCGACCATCGGTGCCTTCGGCATCAATAAAACCAAAGTCGCCACCAGCGATGTAAAGCCATCCATCCACACCCAGACTGACTCCATTGGTGGTGTGATCGGCTGGACGTTTTCCGTAATCAAACGCCAAGTTTTTAACGAGTACTTTTTGCTCATCCGCTTCGCCATCCCCATCATGGTCAATAAACGCACTGAGGTGTGGCGGATGCATCAAGTACAAACGGTCGTGGTCCCATACCAATCCACGCGGCGCATCGACTTCGCAGAACACTTTCGTTTCGTCGGCGCGACCATCGTTGTCGAGGTCACGCAATCGAATCACGCGGCCTCGGCGCGGGTTGCGGCCGAGCGAGCCATTGCCATCCGAGCTAACGTACAAGGTGCCATCGACGTCGGCGGCAACAAAGACGGGATAGTTTACCGCCGGAGGAGCCGCAAACAACGTCGCCTCGAAACCGTCGGGCACTTTCACGTCTGATAACAACGTCGCTTCTTGTTCCTCCGTCATCTTTTGGATCGTTGGATAGACGTTGCCTTGTTTTGCATACGGATCGGGACTCAGTGGTACAAATTTTTTCTTCTCCGCGTCGGCAGGCCACAGCGGGCCAACACCCTGGCCGCTCAATTTGACTTCGCGGATACTGCACCACCCCGCATTGCTTGAAATGCCGGTAATGCGGACGAACTTTGACGGCGAGTTTGCGATCAATGCCTGAGGTCCGTTGATTGCAGTGGATGCACTGGATTGATCCAAAAGCATTGACCATGACTTGCGGTCAACCGAGCCTTCGACTTTGTATTGATACGGACGATCCGCGAACTCCCACACGATCTCGATCGAGCTAAGCACCTGCGGCTTTTCCAATTCGAGTTGCAACCATTGAGGGTAACTCGCTCCATCGGCACACCATCGCGTTTCTGTGTTTCCGTCGACTGCCAGGTAGGCATCTTGAGAGGTTTGGGTGGACGATGCCTTGGCTTTCACTAACGTCGCGTCATCGGGCATGTCACCTAAATTAACTGAGGCCGAGGCTTTGAATTTTTCTTTGTCAATGAACGTGACTTTGTTTTCGCCGGCAAACGGTTGCAGATACTCGGGTGTCAATTTCCCACACGCCCACAACACCCCTCGCGTGACTAATTCCAAGTAGCGTGGATCTCCGACGGTTTCGGTGTTGTGACCAATCGTGGTGCTAAAGCTTCGTGCTCCTTGCGTTTCGTTGGTCCACGCCACAACAGCTTGGTCGACACGTGCATTGTCAGCACTACCAACGGCTTGTTTGCCGATTGCCAGCGGATGAGCACCGAACAGTTTGACGTTGTTGTAAAGTTCTTCCTTGATCGTTGTCCAATTGGTTAACGTCTCGGTGATCGGATGCTTCGTATCGACAAATTGTATTTCGATTGGTTCTTGCGGCCCATGACCACTCGATTGCAAACCGAGATGCCTGAACCACGCATCGCTTCCGCTGCGGAAACTATGCATGGCGCAGTGCAGATGCACTGCGGGAACCGTTTGATGCGTTTGCACGATCCGATCGATGATCGCTTGATCCTTGATATCTGCTGCGCACTCATCATGAATGATCACGTCGTAGCGTTTCGCCCAATTGGGGTTCTCGTAGATCGGCAAAACCGGCGTGGTGGTGGAATTGTCAGTCCAGTAGACATCGACCTGGATATTGGCTCGCGATTGAATCCCCTTGCACAATGCCTCTTGCTGGTTTGCGTAATCGTGGCAACACCCTCCTGCGATCAACAGGGCTCGAAGCGGCTTGGGAGCGGAGTCAACTGCAGAGCTTTGTCCCGCAGTCGCTACGAGAAATAGCGAGGCGATAA
>CAXBHV010001017.1:0-3425 GCA_963974855.1 uncultured Rhodopirellula sp.
GGCCAAAAAACATCCGCAAGGCAAGTGGGAACAATTCCTTAGCGAAGACGGCAAGGACCTGCGTTGGGACAAGGTGATCATTTCTGGATCATCCCACGGTTCCACCACCGCCGCCCGCTTTGCCAAGCATGTCAAAGTGGCTCGTGTCGTGGCGTTGTGCGGCCCACGAGACCAATATCAATCATGGCAAGCGTTACCATCGGCAACGCCCGAGAATCGCTATTTTGGTTTCTCGCATGTGCTTGATGGTGGCTGGACCGCCGATCATTACTGTCGCAGTTGGGAGCTAATCGGAATGCACAAGTTTGGCCCGATTGTGAACGTCGACAAAGTGAAATTCCCCTATCAAAACACGCGTCGGCTGATCACCGACTTTGATGTCAAGGGAGATGCCAATGCGGCTCACAGCAGCGTTCAGCCTGGCAGCCGGGCTTACAAAGATAAAGCAACCGGCAAACTCCTGCACGAAGATGTATGGCGTTATATGTACACGCATCCGGTGGATGTCGTAGGCGAAGCCACTGCGATGGACAGCAGTTGCAATAAAGAGCAAAAGCAATAGTCCGAGGACACCGCTGCGACTACAGCAGCAGGATGTCGAACATCAGCGAGACGGTGACAGCGTCGTCGGTCCCGAGCGTTGCCGCCGAGCCGACGTTGTGCTGGATCGTGGGCATGTCAGCAAAGTAGGTGACACCGATGGTCATCCCGACGTCATAGCCACAGAACTGATCACGTGTCGTGAACTCGGTCTCGACCGTGTAAGTCGTCTTGCTGAGCTCTTCACTAAAGCTGGCGGGGACCGCAGACGGGGTTGCCCAATAGTTGGCGTCCATGTCGTAGATACCGACATTCAGCTTCAAATTACTTGCCCGTCCTAGCAGGTAACCATCCCAACCCGTGACCACTTTACCGCCTTGAAAATCGGTATCGAGCTCTTCTTTGAACAAACGAAGCGAACCATCGTCGAGTTTGAAGTCTTGGTCGAACGCCATCAAGCTATATGCCACCCCGGCGGAGAGTCCGCCAAAGCGAGTTCTCCAAGTATCGCGAATGACAAGGTCACCCCCGTAATGTTGAACATCGCTATCGAAACGTGGCGAGGCTCCGGATCGCAAAATATTGGATCCATCCATCGGGTTGGGAAAGTTGATATCGCCCGTGTTTTCGTCGCTCGATGATCCAGCGAACGCATAGAAAATGTTGGCTTCGAAACTGGTTCGAGTCCCAAGTGCCCGACGAACGGCGTCGAGTCGCATGATGCCACCGAACTGATCTTGATCGTCAAAGAATGCAGATCCACCGCTGCTGTTGGTTCCCATTTGGTACTCGGGAAGCGACGCGATCCAAGCACCTTTGCTAAGTGTCAGGTCGAATGGAGAATCGCTAATCGTGCTCTGACCGTACGACTGACTCGCGGTACAAACGGCCAAGCCCAACAGGAGGAATGAAAAAAGTATTCGCATCGTTTGTTAAACCAGCCTATTTTATTCTCAACAATCAAACAGTAACGGCGACCTGGCCTACGTTTGCTATCGAACATTGCTGAAACGAGATGCAGTTTCTTCACATAAGAACGTGCCGACATTACGATGTCCGAAACGGATGGTTTGTTTTGTGTTGACACTAAGTACTGAGAGTGTCGAATCGTTTGTGACGATTATGAATCGATTGACGAATACAACCGCCACACCCCCCGACGGAGGTCAGGCGATCGATAGCGTTCGGCGGCAAAATCATTTTTATCGGACCAATCCGATCCCACACGCAAAGTGGCACGTTTTGCTAGTTGTCCCCTTATTCACCCTCGTTCGTTCCCCCCAATCTTTGAACCCAGGCGTTTCGTGACATCGACTTCCGCAGCCCACGAACATGAACGGCTACGCTTCACGTTTGGTGAGAATTGGCGATCGTTTTTAGAGCGACTTGACGATCACCGGGTGGCCGAAGCCGAGCGATCGCTACAGCAAATGCTTGGCAATCAATCGCTTGTCGGCAAACGACTTTTGGATATTGGCAGCGGCAGCGGTCTGTTCTCACTGGCAGCCCACAATCTTGGCGCCGACGTGGTCTCGATCGACTACGACCACGATAGTGTCGGGTGCACTCAAGAATTGAAGCGACGGTTCGCCGAACACGCATCCAATTGGCAGATCGATCAGGGCTCGGTTCTTGACGACGCTTGGATCAAGTCGCTTGGAACGTTCGACATCGTCTACTCGTGGGGCGTGCTGCATCACACCGGCGAGATGGATCGCGCGATCGAAATTGCCGCCAGTGCAACCAAACCAGGCGGCCAACTTTTTCTGGCGATCTACAACGACCAAGGCGGAGCAAGTCGACGCTGGCTAAAGATCAAACAGACTTACAACCGTTTACCCAAGCCACTGCGGCCTGTGTGGGTGCTGGCAATCGCGTCGTGGTACGAGTGCAAGTTTGCGCTCGCACGGCTTGCTCGTTTCCAAAACCCCTCGCCGCTGAAAGACTGGCGAGCGAAACGCGAGGACCGCGGCATGTCGGCTTGGCACGACTGGGTCGACTGGATCGGAGGGCTGCCATTCGAAGTCGCCAAGCCGGAACGGATCATCGTGCCGCTACGGCAACACGGCTTTGTGCTCAATGAACTCAAAACCGTCGGCAACGGCTGGGGATGCAACGAGTACGTGTTTGAGCGACTGGAAACGAACAAGTGAAATGGCTCGTTGCCTGTAGTGGATCTTGCTAAAGATCCTTTTGCGTGACCGACTCATTGGCTGAAGGATCTTGGGCAAGATCCACTACCGAAGCGGGTTAATTGGCCGCTTGCATCATCTGTTTGACAAACGGAATCACCTGCTTGTCGTAGGTAAAGCCGGCGGTATCGCCCGCATCGACAAACTTTTTAACCAATTTCCCATCCGCGTCGTAAATCAAGACCGCAGGAATCGAATCGAGATCCAATTCGGCATAGACATCATCGCTCTCGGTCGTGCTGATGTAGTTGGGGAAGGTGGATTCAACACTGGTGACAAACGCAACGACTCGATCTTCGTAGTGTTTCGGTGGCCGCGATTTTCGTCCATCGAAATCGACATCAACCGAGATGCACTGGACTTTGTCGGGGAACTGTTTATCCAAACGCACCAAGCCAGGAAATTCTTCTAAACAAGGGCGACAGGAGAGCGACCAAAAGTCGACCACGGTGATTTTGTTGGTTTTCGCGATGCGGTTTTGAATTTCCTGCAACGATCCGTACAGAATTTCGGGCGACGCCGTTTCGGACACGTCTGAAACGGGCGGCTTGTTGCTAATTTGCACATCGGGCATCTCCAAACCACCACCGCCTCCAGACTTCGGTGAACTGGTATTCGCCGGCGGGATGTCTCCGGGTGGCAATTCAAGCTGCCCTGGCGGTTCCGATGGCGCCGGGCCGGTTGGCGTCGTCG
>CAXBHV010001018.1:0-3422 GCA_963974855.1 uncultured Rhodopirellula sp.
CGACAAATTTTTGCGGAGATTAACCTCGGCACAGCTAGGGTCCGAAAGGCTAGGTGCCGTTCAAACCTTCGGATCGGCGAGAATCGGATCAAGCACGTTGGCGCTAAACAGCAAGGTTCTTTCCTTGATGACGTCAATAGCTGCTGGAGCCTGACCTCGATAAATCAGGTACTCTACATTAAGTTCCAATAGGTGCGCTGCACGATAGCGGGGCACGAATGATTGCAGTGTAGCAATGGCCACCATGCATGCCAGCACGATTCCAGTAGGCACAGACCATTGCCAGTATCGGCCAAATGATACGAGGGGGTTCCAAGGGTTGGGGCGAACCCATGCTGGAATCTGATCTGCTGAAGTGGAAGCTTTAAGCATGTGTGACGTTGCTCTTTGTTTGAAAGATTGAAAAGAAAATCGCTGTAATAAAGGACAATCCAATCATGTCGCTGGGCGGAAATTGCACTTCTCTGATGCCCTGTAAGATCTTGCGATCTCTGTAATCGTTAACTTTGCGATGATAAACCACGCGTTTCATCCGATCGCATCAGTCGTCTTGTTGTCACGGTCATCCAGCTCGGTATCCCGTTTGAACCCCAGCAAGAATCCAAGCATCAGCGGCGAAAAAAATGCGAAACCTGAAAAAGCTGCCATGCGTTTCAGTGGCGGAGAATTGATTGGTTGCTGCGGCGGTATCGCGGCAGCTAAAAGCAGCACTGCTCCGCCCCGACTACTTTCGGTGCGAATTACTGCAACCCGTGATCTCAGCTTACTCAGCACATCGGTGGCTATTTCGAGTTCGTCTTTGGCAAATTGCAACTCTGCAGTAACCCCACCCAATCGCTCAATTTGAGATCGTTCCTCGTCGTATTTTTTGTTAAGGACCTCAAGTTCGACTGCCAGAAGGTCCTGTTCTCGTTTCATTTTCTTCCCCGATTGCGCAAGTTCTGGGTCTGGTTGGAACTCATTTTCTGCGGATTGCGTTTCTTCAATCGGCTCGTCGAGCGAGCGTTGCGCATCGAGGACAGCGAGTCGTATTCTCACATCACTAATCTTAGAACGAAGCTGTGAGAAAGAGACCAAGGTGAATTCCCTGCCGGCCGAAGTTGCCGAGTTGCTTATCGCATATTCGGACAATTGTTTGCTGAACTTCTGGACCACTCGCTGCCTTTGCTCAACCTCTTGTTCCCAACGCTGGATCTCGGGTTCAAGCCAGCGTTCCATATCGATACTGCGTTGATGATCAAATGTAGCTCGCTGCCGCAGGTAAGAATCAACAACGGCATTGCACACCATCGCTGCAGCTTCGGCATCCGTGTCCTCGTAACTGATCTTCATTTGTGATCCAGCTCCGGCGTCAGCAACCGATAGGTTTTTGCGAAGATTTGCGGCAGCCGTGTGTGGATCCGAAAGGCTAGACGCCGTTCGCAGTTTCGGATCGGCGAGAACTGGGTCGAGCACGATGGGGCTAAACAAGATGTCCTTTTCAGTCTTAGCCAAATCTTGAATCGTTGGAATCACACCTTTGAAAGGTCCGAATTCGTTGCGTTTCTCCAACAGGGAAGTGCCAAGATAGCTGGGCTCGAAAGATCGCAACGTCGCGTAGACCGCGATGATCGCCAGCACGATTCCCGTTGGCACGGACCACCACCCGCAATGGCGAAGCGACCGCAATGGGTTCCAAGGTTGGGGTTGCGATTGTGCGGGAACTTGGTCTTGTGAATCAAATGTCTCGGGCATAGGTGAACCAGATTCCAATGAGGTAAGGATGTGAAAACGACTTTGGAGCTACGGAGGGCGACTCAGTTAAGCCGCTCAGCGCGACAGAGGACTTGCTATCTAAATAACTCGCCCCCCCCAAATGGTACTCTGCCGTTTGGCTGAATACTACAGGGTTAAGCGTTAGAGGCACTTCCTAACCGATTCGAATGCCTAGCAATGCCGTCGTAATCACCATCGCGGCGAGATCGCCCGAGAATCAAACGAATCATCCACGAGACAGATTCGCGTCTGTCAGCGTTATTGGCGAGCAATAATCCTTTTGTTTTTCATTTTCCTGTCCCCCATTTTCCTGTAAAAATTGCCGTCCTGGAATTGGCGACGTGAGCAGTTTATGGCTTCCGGTCGATAGTGATTTTTTAGCTGGAAGGTGCGTTCGTCTCTGTTGCCTTTGCAAGCTCCTGTTCAAAGCGGTTGACTCAAGGATCAGCGTGAGTGTTGACGTCGGTCGGACTTGCCTGCGATGATTGTGTGTGGGGGGGGGCGAATGCGAGCAAAGCAGGGTAGCGAATGAACGAAAGCCTGGAGTCCTTTTCTGTGCTTTCCATTGTCATTAAGTTTGTCCTGTCGTCGCGTTGCGACTGGTCCAAACGGTGCAAGCGTGACCGTTTGTAGGCGAAACTTCCCAATCGATCTTTCAGTGAAGTAATCTCGGAATGCAGGTGAGATATTTTGCTTGCCAGCGATAGTCTGGTTCAAAGTATGGTCGAAAAATCCGTCAAGCGTATGCAGCGTGACTTCTGGATCGGCTAGCATGTTCACTGGCTTCCACCGACGTTCGAGGGAAATCGCCAATCCCCCATTGCGACCACGTGATCCGACCGGCTTGCGGTGCGTTCTCGATATTGCTTAGTTTTACTCAACACCGTCAACCGATTTCTGCGATTGGAGTATCCATGTTTCTTTCACTGATCTATCTGTTGACCATCGTTGCGTGCATCGCCTGCTGCATTGTTTTTGCTGATCGCAATCCTCGAGGCGCAATGCTGGCAGCGATTGGGTTCTCATTGCTTCTGATGATGCGTTTGTCGCATTTGCTATTGCTCATTAGCCCGCCTGGCGACGACTATGCCACAATCGTGTTCAGCTTGTATAAGTACTCGGCCCTGCTGCTTCATACAGGGGGACTCGGTCTCCTTACTTCAGCAGTGTTCGCTTTTCGCCGCGATCCTCAGCCAACACCAGTGGATGGGTTTGTATCACACTAAGACTATCGGCTTGCCTGGAACTTACGTCTCAGGCAACCGTCTACTGCTGCTTTGCAGCGAGAAATTTTGAAGCCACATCGGGACGACTAAGAATCGACCGATTGAAATGAGGTCAATCAATAGGGAACTAACACGGACGTCGTTCGCGGAATAGCATCCTTATTTTCTAACCTGCCATTTTTTGACCTTCTGCGTGGCTTATCTCATTCCAAACAGAGCGACTGATGAACGCTTTGTTCGCGAGCTACGGGTGAATATCGTTGGGATAACAGAAAGATTGATGCGGCAGCAAAAAACAACGTCGTTGATTCCACGGGAATTTCATCGCTGAGCGGACTGGCTCGCCTTGGGCTCACGGGCGAGCGAAGCAGGATCGGACGCTGCATCAGTCCTGCCGCGGCGTTTTCGCCGCAACCATTTCTCGAATCCTACAATCATGTA
>CAXBHV010001019.1:0-3422 GCA_963974855.1 uncultured Rhodopirellula sp.
GTCGACCAACGCCATGGTCCGCAAATTGTCGACTCCGGCCATTGCCGGTTCGGTTCCCGACTCCAACGCAACGAGCAATTCTGCCATTGGACCGGCAAACGCGTCGGGAAACCAGACCTCGTCCCATCGCGGACGGTGCCATTGCTGTGATTTGGTGGTCGTGAAATCGATCGTACTGGGTTCTCGTTTGGGATAACGAGGCCATCCAATCGTACCACGTGCCATCCCCTCGGTGCCTTCGACTCGCCAGCGGATCCCAAGGTCCTCGGCAGCTCCTTCGCGAGCCGGTCCCGCCCAGACATCGTCACAAATCATGCACCGCAATCCGCTCGCGTACTCTAAAATGTACAGTCCGATGCCATCGACGTGCGCGAATTCGGTCCTCGGATCGGTTCGAAAACTGGCGAAGACTCGCTCCGGTTCTCCAAACCAATATCGCATCGTGTCAAGATGGTGAATCGACATGATCCGGCAAGTCATCCAGCCCTGACGCGATTGCCAAGGCATCCAGTGAGGAATCGCTCGCATGTCGATCGTCGCGAGCACCGGTTCGCCAATCATCCCACGATCGATCGCGGATTTACAAGCACGAACCGATTGGTCGTATCGCATGTTCTGGTTCACGCACAGGGTGATACCAGCGTCGGCACATAACTGCACAATCCGCTGCGAATCCTCATAGTTTCCCGCAATCGGTTTCTGCGCCAGAATACCTCGAATGTGCGAATGACGAACGACGTCTCGGACGATGTCCAGCTGGACGTCGGGCGGAACCGCAATATCGACCACTTCAATCCGTGTGTCCTCGAGCATCCGTTGATAGGAATCGTAAGCCGATCCGATTTGGTGTTGATCGGCAACTTGTCGCGCTCGTTCCATTCGCCGTGAACTGATCGCAATCGGGTTGAAGCCTGCCTGACGATAGGCGACTAAATGGCAATCGGCCATGATGAAACCGCTGCCGATACAGCCAATAGGAACATCGCGGCGTGACGGCATCGTCGGCAAATAATCGAGGTCGTCCGAGATGTTCATAGGCAATCGCTTCCGCAATGGTTTTTCAGTGTCGTTGATCGCTCCGCGATCAAAACGAAATAGTGTCGTTGATCGCTCCGAACGTGCGATCAAAACGTAATGATCGCGGAGCGATCAACGACATTCCTTCCTAAGCGTCTTCCTCCAATCGCCGGGCGGACGCTTCGCGTTCCGGATCCAACCACGCCATCTCAGCTTGATCTCCGCTGAATCGCTGAGCCCCGATCTGTTTGATCGCCGAGTCGGGCAACCGGTCCAGCGGCGTATAACGCGGATGATGCGATTCTTTGTACGGATCGTTGCTTTTGGCGTTATAGCAACAGATCATCGACCAACGCGGATGGTCGCTCGCGTTTTGGTCACTTCGGTGCAGTAGGTTCGAGTGAAAGAACAGGACATCGCCAGGGTCCATTTCAACGTGCAAATGTTCGAGGTCCGCACCGGCTTGTTCGCCCGTCAATTTGTGATGAATTCGGCCACAAAGATGCGAACCGCGAATCACTTGCAAACATCCATTTTCGCGAGTCGATGGGTCGACCGCGATAAAGCAGCTGACCAAGTTTGGCGTCAGCACTCCGTTGCCGTACCAATAGCCATAATCCTGATGCCATGCCCAGGCCCCGCCGACGCGAGCATCTTTCATGATCATTTTTGAATGATAGTGATACGGTTCGTCTCGCAGGATTTGCTCAGCGGCATGAACCAACCGTTCGCATCGGGCGAATGCACCATAGATTCCATGACCGGGATGATTCCAAAGCGACAACCGCACCGTACCTCCTTCGCCATCCCCACGGCCAAACGAATGGTCGTCCAATTGCTTGTCTTCCTTAGCCGAGCGACGAAGCAATTCGATTTCGTCACGATTAAACAGCTGTTTCGCAAGGTGAAAGCCATCGTGGTCGTACAGAGCAAGCTGCTCGTCACTCAATCCAGTCGTCATGTGGGTTTCCAAATTTCGGGTGGGCGAGTAAAGGGGGGAATCGAAGAGGCGGAACGGAGCGGTAGTGCCAATTAATCGAAACTTTTGTCAATTCTAGTGAACCGACGGCGTTAGCCGCGGGCCTGCTTCCTGCAAAAACTAACGAGCCTGCGACTAACGCCGTCGCTTATTCGCTAACCGCGTTAAAAACGGGTTGGAACCAAATCAAGTTACACTGCCAGTTACATTGAATCACTTCGGCCGGCCTGCACAATCATATCCGAATTCAATATGCCGAGTGCATAGGGCCGGTTCCTAACGGCCGACTCCATCAAGGCGTCAAGGACGGCCGGTCGGAACCGGCGCTACACGAAACGGGGCACCTTTCTCTCGCTCGTTCCTTAGGACTCTGGGAACCTGTGGCGAAACCGATTATGGTGTGCGGTGTATTAAAACGACGACCTGCAAACGGAGAAAATCGAAGATGGCTGATTGGATTGAAGCTGGAGCCAAAGCCCCTGCGTTCACACTGAAAGACGACGCTGGCAACAAGGTAAAATTGGCCGATTTAAAGGGCAAACCAGTTGTGCTTTACTTCTATCCTCGCGATGACACCCCGGGTTGTACGAAGGAAGCGTGTAATTTTCGTGACCAATACAGCGAGTTGGAAAAGTTGGGAGTCGCGTTGTATGGAGTCAGCCCGGATGACGCCGAGAGCCACGCCCAATTTCGCGAGAAATATTCGTTGCCTTTTCCGCTGCTTGTCGATGCGAACCACGCAGTGTCCGAGAAGTATGGTGCGTGGCGAGAAAAGAACATGTACGGCAAAAAGTCGATGGGGATCCAGCGGTCGACCTATTTGATTGACGCCGAAGGTAAAGTTGCGAAGGTTTGGAAACGCGTCAAAGTCGACGGCCATGACTCCAAAGTGATCGAAGCCGTCAAATCACTCGGCTAACGGTTGATTGCGTCGGCAGCTCAGTGGCGATTGACTCAAACGAATCGCTCGGTCACCGCCAGCGAGAACAAGAGCTTGGATCGGGTGTTAGCACCTAAGACTACGGCACAAGGAGCGATTACATAACCGAGGTAATAGAACGGATTGTAACTTGCGGCTTCCTAAGCGATCTCGAATCGGTCCATGCTCGTCCTGACAACGTGGATGTGCATGACAGGGCGCCATACATTTTTTTTAGGAGAGGCTCCACGGTGGAGGCTCGCAGATATGGAATCACTGATCTTAATCGGTTTCCCGCTTCGGCATGGCACTCCTAGCTGCAAAATTCTCGGAGTAAAAATCCGCTTCGCGATGAGCACCACCATCCGCGTTTCAAGCAATGGTGAATAAACAGAAAGATGGATGCGACAGAAAAATTGGCATACCTGAATTACAGCATCTTCATTTTTCTGTCGCATGAATTTTTCTGTCTTCTCTTGAATATGTGAAGAAGGTGTTTTAGACGCA
>CAXBHV010001020.1:0-3422 GCA_963974855.1 uncultured Rhodopirellula sp.
GCCACGGCCCTGGCCGGTCGCCTTGGGCATGAACGGCGTTTTAAATTCGAGATGCAGTCGATAATCGCCGAACGTTTCTTTGGTTGTCGTGCCTTCGCCAAGCAAATCGGACGCGATCAGTTTTCCATCACGCCAATGTTTATCGATCGATGCCTTGCTGCCATCAAACAGTACGGTGGCACCCTGTGGTGGCTTAGCGCCAAGCGTCTGGCTTTTTCGCTCTACTTTTTCCAACTCCATCGCGTCCACCAGATCAGCCACGACATCGGCGTCGCCTTCGAGTCGCCGTGGTGCGGTGGTATTGCCGCCAGCCCCTGGCAATCCGCCTTCGTAGACAACCAAGTCGAATTCGCCTTCGCCGCGGGCGATGACTTGCAACCCTTGGGTCTCGCTTGCGTATTCGCCCTGGACCAAGAAGTCGGGATCGGCTTTCGCGGATTCGACACTGTCAAAAACTTGGGCAAACGCACTTGTTGCGAACAGTGAAAAAATCGATGCGGTCAATACCGCGCGTCGCAATCGAGGTAACAACATCACTGCTAGTAACCACTGTGGATAAGAAGGAGGGAAGCGAGGGAGATAACGACAAGTGCCAGCACAATCACAGAATGGGATGTGGCTAAGATAATCGATGCGACGTCTCAATGAAACGGTTCGATTGATGGGTCTGGCGTTGTTATCTGCCTCGCGACAGATTGGGGGAATGTCGAATCCGCTGGACTAAGAGGCGGTTTTGGTCTTCGCAGCCGCCACATCGCTTTTTGACGGGCTTTTTTCCTCAGCCACTTCTTTGTCGTCAGGGGTCGCGGTAAACGTTTTTTTGTCCTGGTAACGCTCGAGCATTTTTTTAGCGAACTCTTTGAGCGATTCCGGAGCGTTTTCGACGACTTTTTCCTGCCATCCGATCGCCTCTTCAAATTTTCCATCCGCTGCGAACGCGGCGGCCAGCGCCGATAGATCGCCGAGATTGCTGTATTCGCTTACTTCGCATGCCGCTTTGGCCGAGGCGATTGCTTTCGCTGGATCACGAAGCGATTCGTCGGCCACGGTCGCAAGCAACCAAGCTCGATTTTGCAACGCCAAACCATATTCCGGAGCGAGTTCAATCGCCTTGTCGTAGTCGCTAAGCGCATCAGCGGCGTTGCCGAGCTGAAATTGGTTGTAGCCACGATTGTTGTACGCGACGGCGGATTCAGCATCTAACTCGATGACTTTTGAAAAATCTTCTACCGCAGCCTTGTGGTTGCCCTGTTGAAAATAGATGTAGCCGCGTCCCGAAATCGCATCAACGTCTTTTTTATTGATTTTCAAAATGGCATCGAAGTCCTCGATGGCGAGATCGAGTTTGCTGAGTGCTTTCAATGCCATCGCGCGTTGACGCAGCAATGAGGTGTTGTCTGGCTTTTTCTTTAGCGCCGCCGTGTAGTCGTCGATCGCTTTGTCGGCATCACCTTGGGCCATGTGCACAGCCGCACGATTGATCAGAGGTGCGATCGCTTCGGGATCAAGTTCCATCGCTTTGTCGTAGTCTGCAATCGCCTTGTCAAAGTCACCGACCGAAGCATGAAAGAGTCCTCGGCTTGAATACGCGTGTGGTTCTTCGTATCCCAATTTGATTGCTTGATCAAAATCCTCGACCGCTTTTTCTGTTTTGCCGAGTGCCCACCAAGCCGATGCTCGTAGCGTCAGGAAACGTCCTTCGGTTGGATTTCGCTCGATCAGGTCGCTGTAGATATCGGTCGATTCGGCCAACCGGACCGCATTCACCTTGTCGACTGCACCGCGAGATCCATCATGAGTCAGGATCACGTAGTCGTCTTCGCGTTCTTCGATGACGGTCAACAAGTCGCCTTTTTCGATCACATCAGTGACCTTATCACCGTCAGTCAGTTTCATCTCGACACGGGCGACGACGGGTTCCTGAGGCGTTGCTGCCGAGATCGTCAGCGGAGTCAACGTGGCGCCGGCAATCATCAAGCAACCGGATGCAATGAGGTGCCCGAGGCGGTGGAAACGGATCGTTTTCAAAGTCGGTTTGTGCGTCTTCACGAACGGAATTCCTGAGGAAGAATTGTTGAAAATTAGGAGCTTCGTCATGGGATCACAGCGATCTGCAATGACTCGTCCGTTTGAAACTAGTTCACCATCAGGCGTTTTCTGTTGTTTGTTTGCTCGTTTCGAATGCTTTCTCAGGAAAAAAAACGGAAGCATCTGATTTAGCGTTCTTAGCGAATATGACGGCGATTTGGCGAGTCAATGAGGGATGGTTGGGCGAGAAGAAAGAGAATCTCAAATTTTTTGCAGGTCGAGGATTGTAAGTGACAGATCACGATCTAGTCTCGATGGTGTCGCTCGGGGGATCGGCAACTGGCTTAGCTACTGGTCATGGCTAGGCCTTGCATACATTTACCCCTATGTTTTTGGAGCGTGACAACTGTGAAGTGGTTTGCAAATTTCTCGGCCATCTGTGTGGCGTTGGTCGTATCCAGCGTTTCTCAGGCTGGCAACTGTCTTCCCTGTGGCGGATGCAGTGATCCTTGTGCTAGCGGTGCCGTTTCGACGGGCGCTGGTTGTGGAAGTGCCGCGGATTGCGGTGCTGCGATGAGTTCAGGTGCCGGATGTGCAACCGAACTCGGTTCTGTTGGGGGAGCTATTTCCCTCGGCGGTGAATCTTTGTGCCAGCCAGTGACAACCTATCGCGTTGTCTTGGAGCCTAAGTTCGTAACGGAAACTCGCATCGTGTGTGCGACGGAAAACCGAAACGAAGTGCGACATCGCACGAAAACGGTTTACAAAACCGTCCCTGTGACCGAAGAGCGTTATCGCACGAAGGTCGTCAACAACCCTGTTACCGAAACCAAGACTGTTGAGTACAGCGTTTTGGTTCCTGAAAAATCAGAAAAGACTGTCGAAGTCACTGAGTCGGTACCTGTTTGGGTCGAAGTTCCTGAAGAGTACACCGTGCGTGTACCTGTTCTTGTGGACGTTCCTGAAAACTACACCGTCAAGGTTCCTCAGTTGCAGGACGAAACGTTCACTTACACCGTCAGCGTTCCTCAGGTCGTGACCGAGCAACGTATGCACACCGTCGTGAACGCGGTTCCTGTGTCGAAAACTCGCACCATCCAAGTTTGCGTGCCAACGACCACCATGAAAACGGTTACCAAAGACTACGGTCACTGGGAAGAACAAGTGGTTGCCGTCGCATCGGCACCCGCAGCGAACTACAGCAACGGAAGTGGTTATGGCAATGGCATGATGGGCGGATGTGGCTCGTCGGTGGGTCACCACCGCGGTTGTGGTCTGCTTCGCGGACATTGCAAACGATCTTGCGGTCGCTGTGCATCGAGCTGTGGCTCGGCTTGCGGCAGCTCCGCATGTGGTAGCTCCGCCTGTGGCGGTTGCAGATCCAACGGTGGTTG
>CAXBHV010001021.1:0-3421 GCA_963974855.1 uncultured Rhodopirellula sp.
CCTTCGCTCGCGTCCCGAAGGTGCCCCCATTCGTGCTCGCCAAGCAAGGCTGCTGCATGCCTGGTTACAGGATTCGATTGAGCGGGGCGAGAATATAATTGTGCTAGGTGATTTCAACAGTGAAGAACCAGCAAATCAACTCAGCGTCGATAGCGAATTGGCGATTGTTGCGGGGGCGGAAACGGCTTCCAGCCAGGATAATTTGATCGATCTACATCGTTATCTCGACCCCCGAGTCACCGGGACGCACTCGATTTTGGGAAAACATTTCGACCGCATCCTGGTCAGTCGCTCGCTGATCGAAGATGATCCAAGTTGCAAAGATTTAGTGTTTCAATCCATCAAGGTGCGAGCCGATCTGAACATCCAAGGGACGCGCGACGATCCACAGCGTCACTGGGACCATTACTGGGACATTGCCGACGACGAACGAGACGTCAGTGACCATTTGCCTGTGATTGCAACGTTTGAAGTGAAATAATGAGTGACGTGAAATAATGAGTGACAATGATCCTGAGTTTTCCGGTCCCGAAAAAGCGACCTCTAACGAGGCGAGTGCGAATGATCGTGGTCCCATCATCCGACTTGACGACTTTCTGAAGTGTCGAGGCATGGTCAGCACGGGTGGCGAAGCCAAAATCTTGATCCAAGCAGGCGACGTGTGCCTGAATGGCGAGGTCGAAACCCGGCGGCGAAAGCAACTCGTGATCGGCGACGTTGTTGACTTTGATGACGAGACATTGATTGTCAACGAAACTGACTTCGATGGCGGACCTCAACACAGCAAACTTATTTAGCGACTTGCCCGACAAGCTTGCGGCGGAACTTGTCAGCGTGCTGGTCGAGACGCCATCGATCCGGATCGAACGCATTGTTTCCACGGGTCACTGCAGCGACGAGGGATTCTGGTACGACCAACAGGAAAGCGAGTGGGTGATTGTGTTGAAGGGCGAGGCTGAGCTTCGCTTTGCCGACGGCTCCCCGGCGAAAACACTTTGCCCCGGAGACCACGTCATGATCCCTGCGCATCAAAAACATCGCATTGATTGGACCTCGGCGAGCGAACCGACGGTCTGGCTTGCCGTCTTCTTTCCCGCTTAACCTGTAGCCTTGCAATCCGCAGGCCGCGACGGGAATCAAAACAGAGAATCAGTCGGTCCCGAGCGAGAAAAGTTTGTTGCTTGGTGGGCGTTTGCGACAAGTAAGCGAAATCGCATCGTAATCGTCGATCGCGATCGCGTCAGCATCTTTGGGATCAAGCAACACGTTTTGGCCGGGGGCGTTTTTACCGTGTCGCTCGGCGGTATCCGCCATCTCATTCAACAACGATGCTAAAAATCGGTAGGCCTCAGGAGTGCCATCAAATTCCAAATACTTGCGTTCGAAGGACGAGGCTCCGCCGCCCTGTTTGACCGATTGTTGATGCGAATAAATCCGCAAACTTCCGCTGGCTAGACTGGTGAGAAGAGATCGAACTTTCATTAATTTTCTTATGAGGGGACAAGAGTACAGGACTCGGTTGCCGAACGGGCCAAGCAACGAGTCGCTTCGTGATTAATCGAAACACGATTCTCCGGATATAGCTCCGCGACGAAATCACGACTTTCGGTTCGGCAGTATAGCGAAAAACCTGCTTCGTGCTTCGAGGCGGGCAGCGGATTTCCAGAAACCGTGCGAGCGACGAGCACCTGCCGACCCGTCTCAACATGACAAACGCGTCTCGATTTGCAAACGGCACCCGAACGAGAACTCCCCACAAAAACGTGGCGATTTTCTCGCAATGACTGACGTTCATCCCAAAGTGAGACATGAAGATGGCTTTTGTCACTCGGTACAGCCGATTGTGGATGGCTCACTCTGGTCGGCCGCGGCGGCCGGCCGGATTGAGGACAAGATTCATCAAAGAGGCCACGCAGGCCCAGGCCAGACTCGCAATGGCATGGCGTTTGCCTACGCCCAGCCAAACTGAATTCCGCTTCCTTCGAGATTACTTTCTGTCGTGATCCCGTAGGAAACGGAGATGCAACGCCTGAGTTTCCCCACTCTAATAGTCATGTAACGCACGCGGTCTACGCTGAACACACGCCCCATCCTGGAGATCATCATGCTTGGCTTTTCATCCCTCGACTTGTTCACCTTTCCGTCACGCAACCTACGCAAGACTGGCCGAAACCGAAAAGCAAAGCCAATTGCAAAACGCTCTCGGATGCGACGACTGTTAGCGGAGCGGCTTGAAGACCGCCGCGTACTGGCAAGCTACATCGTCAATACTGCGAGCGATATGGTGGCAGAGGATGGAGTGTTGAGTTTGCGAGAGGCGATTCTGGCCGCCAATGCAAACGCGATCATCAACTCTGATACGATCGCTGGTGACGCAGGACCGGGAATCATCGACACGATTTCGTTCGTGGCAGGGTTGTCGACCATCACGCTCGGTAGCGAATTGTCCATCACTGACTCGGTGGCGATTTCTCTAGTGGATGCCACCGAGATCATAATTAGCGGCGATAATGCGTCACAACTTTTTTCGATCGATGCGAACACGGATCCTGGGATCAGCAACTCGGTCTCAATCCAAGGCTTGACGCTGATTAACGGTGTCGCTTCCGTGGGTGGAGCGATTTATATTGCGTCCGGTCAATCACTCTCACTCGATTCGGTTACGTTGTCGGGCAACACGGCGACCGGTAACGCTGCAACCGAAGGCGGCGGGGGTATTTTCAATGATGGTGGAACCTTGGCCATCGCCAATTCCACACTGAGTGGAAACACGGCGTCGGGAGTCGCCGGCAGCGGCGGGGCGATTTTCAACGCGACCGGTGGCACACTGCAGATCACCGACTCAACGATCTCGGGAAACGTCGCCAACCGAGCTGGCGGCGGAATCGAAGACGCTTCAGGCATGAATGGGAGCGTTATGTTGAGTGAAATCACTCTTAGCAACAACAACGCTGGCATCGGCAATGGTGCCACAGCAAATCCAGGCAACGGTGGTGGACTGCATGTCAGCGGCGCTGGCGATGTCTCGATCAGTGGCGGAACCGTTTCTGGAAATACTGCCGCGGCCGAAGGAGGAGGCTTGTGGAACAGCGCAACGGGAACCCTGATGCTAAGCGAAGTGACAATTCAATTGAACACGGCCAGCGGCAATAATGCCGACCAGGGTGGCGGCGGGATTTTCAATGACGGCGGGACTCTTTCGATCAGCGGTGGCTCGATCGAACAGAATTTTGCTAATGGAACTAACGGCAGTGGAGGTGGTTTGTTAAGCCTCGATGGCGACGTGACGATCACGGATACGTTGATCGATCAAAATGCCGCCCATCGAGCGGGTGGTGGTATCGAAATCTTTATCGGTTCGCTCGATGTGACCGATGTGATACTGACGGGTAACATCGCGGGGCAAACGGGTTTTGCAGCT
>CAXBHV010001022.1:0-3417 GCA_963974855.1 uncultured Rhodopirellula sp.
GTTACCACAACACGGACCTGACTCAATCAACCGACACAGACCGGACACGTTACCGCCGCGATCACGTGGGCTTTGTCTTTCAATTCTACAATTTGATTCCGAGTTTGACTGCTCGAGAGAACGTCGAGCTGATCACCGAGATCGCGAAGTCGCCCATGGATGCAATGGACGCGTTGGATCTTGTGCGGATGAAAGATCGCGCGAATCATTTTCCTGCTCAGCTTTCAGGCGGTGAACAGCAACGTGTCGCGATCGCCCGAGCAATCGCAAAAAATCCCACCGTGTTATTGTGTGATGAACCGACCGGTGCACTCGACGTCAAAACGGGCGTTTGGGTGCTCGATGCGATCTCGCGAATCAATCGAGAACTAGGAACCACCACGGCGGTGATTACGCACAACGCGGTGATCGCCGAAATGGCAGATCGCGTCATCTCGCTATCGGATGGGTTGATCTCAGGGATCCAAGCAAACACGAAACGGATCGACGTTTCCGAGTTGCGATGGTGACCGATGCGCAAGCTTGATCGAAAATTGATTCGCGACATGTTGCACATGAAGGGGCAAGTGTTTGCGATTCTGTGCGTGATCGCTGCGGGTGTTGCCACGTTTGTGATGTCGATGTGTGCGTATAATTCGCTCGAAACCAGCAAAGAAGCGTTTTATCGAGACTTTCGCTTTGCCGACATTTTTGCCCAAACACGGCGAAGTCCTAATGCGTTAAGGCCTCGTTTGCGAGAGATCGAAGGGGTCGCCGCCGTCGAAACTCGCTTGGTCTTTGACGTCTTATTGGATGTTCCGGAGATGAGCGAACCGGCAACGGCGCGGCTAATTTCGGTTCCGGATTCTGGCGAGTGCTTGCTCAACAAAGTCTACATTTCGCGAGGGCGAATGATCGAACCCGAACGCACCGGCGAAGTGGTGGTTTCGGATGTCTTTGCCGCCGCCCACGGTTTCGTTGCCGGCGATCAAGTGCGTGCGGTGATCAACGGCAAACGTCAGACGTTGAAGATTGTCGGCGTGGCGATGTCGCCCGAATACGTGATGCAGATACAGCCGGGCAGCATCATGCCAGACAACAAACGCTTCGGAATCTTCTGGATGAACGAGCGTGATCTCGAAGCCGCCTTCGACATGAGCGGTGCATTTAATAGCGTCGCCATTAAACTCGCCTACGACAGTAATTCCGACGAAGTGATTGACCATATTGATCGTTTGTTAGAACCCTACGGTTGCGTAGGGGCGTATGGCCGTAGCGAACAGATATCGCACCAGTATTTGTCGGACGAACTCAAACAATTGCGTTCCATGGCAATCATGGCACCGGCCATTTTTTTGTCGGTCGCTTCGTTTTTGCTGAACATTGTGGTCTCGCGTATCATCATTCAGCAACGCGAGCAGATTGCCGCATTAAAGGCGTTTGGTTACACCAACGTCGAAGTCGGATCCCACTACTTGAATTTGGTGCTGTTGATATCGGTCAGCGGTACGGTGCTGGGTACCGTGTTCGGAATCTGGATGGCGTCGGGCATGACCAAAATGTATGCCAAATTCTATAAGTTTCCGACGCTTACTATCCAAGTCGATGTGATGGCAATCGCGATTGGCTTTTTGCTGACCACCGCAGCCGCCTGTCTCGGCACTTGGCTTTCGGTTCGCAAGGCGATTCGATTACCGCCTGCCGAAGCGATGCGTCCGGAGCCTCCGCCACGCTACAAGCCGACACTTTTGGAGCGAATCATTCCACGCGAGCAACTGTCTTCCGAGATGCGAATGATTATCCGTAACGTCGCTCGCAATCCAATCAAGGCAGGATTCTCAATCATCGGGATTGCGATGGCGGGTGCCGTCATGGTGCTGGGAAGTTTCTCGCTCGACGCGATGAATTACATGATGGACTTCCAATTTCGCAAAGCACAACGGCAAGATCTAATGGTGACGTTCGTTGAACCGGCAACCTCGTCGGTGATGTACGAGGTCCGCCGATTGGAAGGAGTGCTCGATAGCGAGACGATTCGTTCGGTGGCGACTCGCATTCACTTTCAGAATCGTTCTCGCAGAATCGGGTTGATGGGTCTGGATCGCAACGCCTCGCTGTATCGTTTGCTTGACAAGGACGAGCGGGTTGTGGTCGTGCCCGAGTTTGGTGTGATGTTGAACACCAAGCTCGCTCAGTTGCTCGGTGCCCATCTCGGCGACCTTGTCACGATCGAAGTACTCGAGGACAAACGGCCCACGTTGACGGTGGAGGTGTCCGCGTTGGTCGAAGAATACGCGGGATTGAACGCGTACATGAATAAGCAACAGTTACACGCCATGTTAAAGGAATCCAAAGTGGCTTCGGGTGCTTTTTTGAAGGTCGATGCGAATCGGATGAAAGAGCTTTTCGCCGAGCTCGAACTTCGGCCTGGCGTCGGAAGCGTGACGATCAAAGACGCGGTATTAAACAGTTTTCGCGACACGGTGGCGGAAAACATCTTGGTGATGCGATCCTTCATCATCTTCTTTGCGGCTGTGATCGCAATCGGTGTCGTCTACAATAGCGCCCGCATTTCCCTGTCCGAACGAAGCCGCGATCTGGCGACGATGCGAGTCATTGGGTTCACGCGAAACGGTTTTGCTTGGCGAAATCACTTTGTTCACGCTGATTGCGATTCCGCTTGGATGGGTGATTGGGTACGGTTTGGCGGCGATGATGGCCAGCGGATTGGACACCGACAACTATCGGATTCCATTAGTGATCAGCCGCAACACGTACGCGTTAGCGACTGTGGTAGTCATCGCCGCGACGTTTTTCTCTGGATTGGTGGTCCAGCGTCGCATCTTTCACCTCGATCTGGTTGGGGTGTTGAAAACACGAGAATAACATGAAGTTTTCATTGAAGACGCTGCTGTGGGGAATCTTGATTGTTGCAGCGATCATGGCTTGGATTTTTGCAATGTTCCCTGAACCTGTAGAAGTGGAATCCGCAACTGCGATCATCGGTCCGCTTCAAGTCACTGTTCAAGAGGATGGGAAGACTCGAATCCGCGAGAAATATATCGTCTCGGCTCCCGTCTCGGGCCGCGTCTCACGAATCGAGCTCGACGCGGGCGACCATTGCAGCGAAGAAACGCTGCTGGCGGTGATCTTGCCGAGTGCCCCCGCGTTTTTAGACGCGCGAGCTCGTGCGGAGGCCAATGCGCGAGTCCAGGCGGCAAAAGCTGCGCTTCAGCGCGCGGAATCCGCCAGTGAGCAAGCGGTAATCAACAACGACCTTGCCAATACAAAATTCGAGCGTGCTGAACGACTGCGTCCCTCTAACGCCATCTCCGAGAACGAATATGACATTGCTCGGACCGAACAATTAGCGACCCGGCAAGCCATCAAGACCGCTCGCTTTGATGTCGAAATTGCAGAGTTTGAATTTGCGATGGC
>CAXBHV010001023.1:0-3413 GCA_963974855.1 uncultured Rhodopirellula sp.
CCACAAAGTGCTATGATCTAAGGATCTGTTCAAACTTCAGTTAGGAAATATTGATGAGTTTTACCGTTGGTTATTGCACTAATGTGCATGCAGGCATGGATTTGCCGGCCATTCGCAAAAATTTGCTTCAGTACGCCGTCCCTGTGCAATCGAGCCTACCGATCGACACGCCACTTGGTGTGGGGCTGTGGTTGCCGGCCCAAGCAGCCAGTGAGTGTTTTGATGGCGGCGCCAAACCCCTGCGTCACTTCCTAGACGAACACCGGCTCGAAGCGTTCACGATCAACGGATTTCCCTACGACAATTTCCACCAAGATGTCGTCAAGCATCGCGTCTATCAACCGGCATGGTGGGAATCGAGTCGGTTAACCTACACCAAACAGCTCGCTGTGATTTTGACGGAATTGCTTCCGCAGGCGCAAACCGTTGGATCGATCAGCACCTTGCCGATTGGATGGGCCTCGGACAAAGTCACTGCGGAGCAACTTGAGACCGCCGCAGAAAACCTGCGTCAATTGGCGGAGTTCCTTGCGGCGTTAGAGGAACAAACCGGTCGCCGCATCGTCGTCGCGATCGAGCCCGAACCCGGCTGCATCCTCGACACAAGCCAGGACATCGTCGAGTGGTTCGATAAACACCTCAACAAGCCGATGCACCGACGTCATATCACGGTGTGTCATGACGTGTGCCATGCTGCGGTGATGATGGAACCCCAAGCCGAAGTGCTTCACCGATATGCATCCGCAGGGATTACGATTGGCAAGGTTCAAGTCAGTAGTGCGATCGTAGCGGAATGGGACGCCATGTCGCTCGGCCGGCGGCAAGAAGCGATCGAGCAATTGAGCAAGTTTGCCGAGGATCGTTATTTGCACCAAACCGGACGGATCACTGGCGATGATAAATTCGAATTGACCGAGGATTTGCCAGATCTGCTTTCACGTGCGCCCCGCTCGGGTGACCCGGCGTGTGGCGACAAGCGATGGGTCGTCCATTTCCATGTCCCCATTTTTCTCGAGCGATTCGGTCATTTGACGACAAGCCAAGATGAAGTGCGTGATTGTTTGCGAACTTTACTTGACAGTGATTCGCCGATTGATTTTACCGGGCATCTCGAAGTGGAAACATATGCTTGGACAGTGCTTCCAGACGCCATGCGAAAGCGAAGCCTCGCCCAAGACATCTCGGAAGAAATTCGTTGGTTGCGACGCGAGTTGATTGATTGTATTTAAGTTTCACCTGTTTATGTTTCTCTCGTATTTCTTAGCCGATGGGACTAGCGGACAATTGATTTAGAGAGCCGCTCGCGTGTGAACGGCTTATCCCACGTATTACCCGGTGCCTTACGGCCCACGGCTCACCATCGCAATTTCCTTTTCGATTAAATCAACAGCTCGCTAGCGCCGTCGGCTCATTAAATCAACAAGCCGCTAGCCACGGTTTCCATATCTCCCCTCAATTACAACCCCCAAATGATTGAACTCGGCGTCAATATTGACCATGTCGCAACCGTTCGCCAAGCACGGCGTACCTATGAACCCGATCCGGTAATCGCTGCAGCGCTCGCCGAGCAAGGTGGTGCCGATGGCATTACATTCCACTTGCGAGAAGATCGTCGTCATATCCAAGACCGTGATGTCGAAGTGTTGATGCAAACGGTAACTGTCAAAACCAATCTCGAGATTGCATGTGCCGACGAAGTGGTCGCGATCGCTTGTCGTGTCAAACCGACGTGGGCTCTGCTGGTCCCCGAAAGCCGCGAAGAGGTAACGACCGAAGGAGGACTGAACGTCGTTGGTGATAAAGGTCGTATCCGAGCTGCGATCGAGAAACTGAAAGCCGAGGGCATTCTGATCAGCCTGTTTATCGACCCTGATCTTGAACAAGTTCAAGCGTCGGCGGACTTGGGAGTGGATGCCGTTGAACTGCACACCGGTCCGTACGCCTTGGCTCGCGGAGCAGGGCAAACAGAGGAGCTCCAGCGATTGATCGACTCGGGCAAGAAGACATCCGATTTGGGTATGCGGCTCCATGCCGGGCATGGTTTGAACTACGCCAATGTTCGTCCCGTCGCGGCGATCCCAAACATGATCGAATTAAATATCGGCCACTCGATCGTTAGCCGCGCCGTGATGGTCGGAATGCGTGACGCCGTAGCAGAAATGCGACGGATATTGGATTTAGTCGCGTAGTTGCAATCGCACTAGCGGCCTAGTGCCGAAGCCCAAACGGGTGGTGCCGCTGCAAGCGCCACCCGTTTAGTGCAAGAGTAGATCGCACTGGGCGGAAGCCGCGGGTGGATCGTGACGAAACCGTGGCTCGCGGCTTGTTGATTGTGTGAGCCGCTCGCGCGTGAGCGGCCGGGTCCACGCATTACCCGGTGCCTCACGGCCCACGGCTCACATTTGCGGCTTGCGTTTCGATTAAATCAGCAGCTCGCAAGCAAAAAATGGCTAGGGAAATCAGCCGCCCCCCCTTGCGGCGGCACGGCCGCGTATCGCGCAAATACAACGTTTTTCGCTAGAATGAGGGATGCTTGACGGGTACGAAACACGGATGTGATACGTTGAATATTGTCGGACGCGACAATATTTCCGGCGCACGATAGAGATTGCCTAATTTGCAGGGCGCTATCGTTTTGATTCCCTCCCCGCGTCTGTCTATAACAGGGAAGACACCTGTTTTGTTGCCTGTCCCACCTCTGCCTCTGCGGAAAACGAATGTCCTTTTTTAAGATCCCCTGTCCTGGCTGCAATAAATCGCTGAAGGTTTCCGAGAGTCTGGCAGGCAAAAGTCGCGCGTGCCCTTATTGCCGAGCGACGGTGCGGATTCCCGAGACCGCTCCGCCGGAACCCGAACCAGCTTTCCCAGGCATCCAGGTCAGCGAGACTCCGGCATCCGGCAAACCGCGTGTGAAGACCACCGCGGCAGCCGAGGTTGCTACCGCCAGTACACCGGCAATCCAAACGACATCGGCACCGGTGACAGCTCCGGCCAAGAAAGCAGTCAAGCGGCGTCGACGCGAAAAAAGTTGGTTCGCCTCCAGCAGCGATTCAGCCAGCAGTGACGTTAGCCTGGTGCTCAGCTTTCTGATCGGCGGTGGCACGGCCCTGCTGTGGTACGGCGTGACTTACCCGATCCAAGACACTGCGTTTGGGCAACTATTTTGGCAGCGTGGTCCGGTTCCCTTTCCGACGACGCTGCTGATGTTTTGGGCGGTTGCCATCTTGGGGCTGAAGTGGCTGAATCTGAAGAAGCAAAAGGACGCGATGCTGTTGGACGTGTTGCCAACCGAGGTTTCGCCGGAGATCACGGTTGCCTCGATCGACCGGTTTATCCTGCACATCAACGAGCTCCCCGGCGCCAGCAGTGATACGTTCCTAGTCAACCGCGTGGTCCGCGGGATCGAACATTTC
>CAXBHV010001024.1:0-3412 GCA_963974855.1 uncultured Rhodopirellula sp.
CGAAAACGCTCAAAAAGTACGACGTGAATTGTGTATCGGGTAGCTCCACCGCTCTCGTTCCCGCTGGCATCCCGGCAAACGCGGTCTGATTTCCGGTGACGTCGTCGACGGCATCCAGTAGCACTTCGGCTTGCATTCGCTTGGGATAGTAACGTGAATAACTGCGTCGATCGCCCAAGTTTCCCGGAACGGGTTCGCTGCCAAATCCGTACGTTTTGGACAACACAATCGAACGGACCAGAGATCTTAAGTCATAACCCGAATCCACAAATTCGGTCGCCAATGCGTCAAGCAACGCGGGATTGGACGGCGGATTGGTGATCCGCATATCGTCTTCGGGTTCGATCAAGCCCCGTCCCATAAAGTGTTTCCAATAACGGTTGACTAACGATTTTGCAAAAAAGGGATTCGACGGATCGGTCATCCAATCGGCCAATACAAACCGAGCATCCTCGGTCGCAGCAATCGCAGCGGGTTCTGCATCGAGCCCCGCAGCGGGTAACGCCTGTCCATTTTTGGGATGAGGCGAGGTCGCTGCCCCGACGCGAGAAAAGAAATCAGGCTCCAACGGTTCGCCACCGCCCTTTTTCGAGACCGTCACAAAAAAGGCTGACAATTTTGCGTAGTCCGCCTGGCTCCACTTCTCGTAGGGATGATGGTGACATCGAGCGCAGGCAACACGTTGCCCTAAGAACAGCTGGGCAGCGTCTTCGACTCGGCTGTTTGTGTCCGCAACTTGTTGATACCAGGCCACAGGCGGATGGTTCGCAACACTTCCGGACGCCGTGATGATCTCGCGAACAAATTCGTCATACGGTTTGTTCTCTGCAATGCTGTCGCGAATCCATTGGTAAAAGGCGACGGTTGCAAATTGCAACTCGCTTCGTTGACGTTTGTTACGAAGGATCGTATTCCACTTGCCCGCAAAATAATTGGCATGATCCGAGCTACGTAGCAACTTATCGACAAGCGTCGGACGTTTATCCGCAGAGGAGTCATCGAGGAATGTGCGTGTTTCGGCTAGCGTTGGCAATCGACCGGTAATATCCAAAGTCGCTCGCCGCAAGAACGTGGCATCATCACACATTGGTGACGCGGGAATGCCAAGTGATTGCAGTTTTGCGAACACATGCGTATCGACCAAGTTCGCCGGTTCGGGGGTCAACGCCTCGGGCGATGTTTCGAGTTGCTGGGGAATGTCCGCGCGGAATACCGTCACGTTCCCTTGGTAACGGGCCATCACGGCGACGTCGCCTACGAGCGAATTCAATGTGACGCGTCCTTTTGCATCAAAATCGGCCATTTCTGTATCGTTGGTCGCATACACGACGGCGCGAGTGACGTCTTCACGCGTGCCGTCGGAATAGTTGGCAACGACCGACAATTGTTGGGTCGTACCGGGCAACAGACGCCGGTGCGACGGCAAGACTTCGATCGATGTCACCTTGGGCTCATTGCCATCTCCGTACTTTGTTCCTTGAGCGATCCAACGTCGCATCAAGCGGTACTCGTGACTATCGGCCTCTAAACGCTGCCCGCCGCCATGCGGCGACGCATTAATCGACTTCATTAACAACAGACTTCGGTCGGGAAACGCGGTGGAGATGCGGCGACCGCGTGACTCCTCTACCAAGTGTCCGTAATCCTCTCGCGGTTCGAAACCAAGCAACGATAGCTTGAATCCGTTTTGGCCCGCAGCCTTGCCATGACAGCCGCCACCATTGCACCCCAGCTTGGTAAAGATCGGAACAATTTGGCCTGGAAAACTAACCGGTTGGTCTTCGTTCATTCCGCTGACCTTGACGACGGCGGTTGCCATCTCGCCATCGGATCCCGCCGCCTTGATCGTCGCGTGGCCATCCGCAATTGGAATCACCAACCCACCAGGATCGACCGAAGCAATCCCGCTTGGTTCGACCACGTACGTCACCTCAGACGTGGCATCTTCGATTGCCGTGAGCGATGAATCGCCAAAGTGTCGCGACACGATTAATTGGATGCGTGCATCACGTCCTACGAGCAAGCGATCGGCTTCAGAGTTATCGATGCTAAGCGTGTTCGCCGCAAACGAATCGGTGACGGCGAAACAAATCGCAAAGGCAACAACCCATCGAAACGTAAGAATCGATTGAGTTGGCAAACGGGAACGCATTGCAGTGGCATTTAGAAGTGTCCCACAGAGGACCTTTGGAACCATCACTGACGTAGCGGAACTCGTCAAGAGTTTCGATTTGTTCGGCGATTCACGAAAGTCTTGATGACTTTCGCTACGCGTCATCCCGCCGCTTAATGGCCCGACGGTTCTTGTTTGGCTTGAAACCGCACGATGGCAATTGGAAAACAACATTAGACCAACTCACCAATGGGGTCATGGTCGACCAAGAACTGGGGTCGCCCCGTGGGGTCGATCAAGGTCGTCGAGGAGGTCTCAATCCCCAGGTTGCGATACATCGTCGCCACGACTTCTTGCATGTGTACGGGACGTTCGCTGGGTTCTTCGCCCAATCGGTTCGTGGCCCCGATCACTTGCCCTGTGCGCATCCCGCCGCCGGCTAAGAAGGCCGAATTGACTTGGGTCCAGTGATCGCGCCCCGCGTTGGCATTGATTTTTGGTGTGCGACCAAATTCGCCCCACACCACCACGGTGACGTCATCGAGCATGCCACGTTCGTCCAAATCGGTGATCAGAGCACTGAGGCATTGATCAAGTTTCGATCCATGATCGCGGACGAGGTCAAAATTCTTGCTGTGCGAATCCCAACGCCCGTAACTCAAACTGACCACGCGGGCACCGGCTTCGACCAAACGGCGAGCGATCAATAATTGGTCATTGACGGTCGGTGATCCGTCGTACTGGAATTGGTAGGGTTTCCCATCACCATAACGCTCGACCACTTTTGGATCTTCTTTTGACAAATCGAGGGCGTCGACCAACTTGCTGCTGGTAAGCACATCGAGGGCTCGTTGGCCAAACGCGTCCATCCCGGCCATCGTTCCGGTGACATCAATATCACGCCGAAGCGTGTCGATTTCGGAAAGCAATTTTCGGAGGCACCGAAGCATCGACGGGGCCGAACAGTTTAGAAACGGCTGCTCCGACCGCCGGTCGACCGCCAATACTCTTCAACTCATTGGGCCGCCAACCGGACATGCACTGCACAGCGTCGTGCCCTCCGCTGCATCCGACCAGACTGCGGATGATGGCGGCCTTGTCCATCAACCCTGCCAATTTTGGGAAGACTTCACAAATTTGGATCCCAGGCACGTTGGTCTTGATTGCCTGAAATTCGCCTCGCACTTCACTGGGCGCTTCGGTCTTGATATCCCACATGTCTTGGTGTGGGGCGCCGCCGGCGAGAAAGATATTGATGACGGCTTTATGTGAATTGGATTGGCCCGCGGCAGCTTCGGC
>CAXBHV010001025.1:0-3411 GCA_963974855.1 uncultured Rhodopirellula sp.
CGTCCCCAATCCGAAACTCTTGGCGAGTTTCGCTACGGTAAAGTGCGTGTGCCGCGACCGGCTGGAACCATTTCAGACAACTTGTTGGACACCAGCATGGGGGCAATTGATTTCGCCATGATGGGGTGTTAAGTTGCCTTGCAGCTGCCTAAAGGTTGTCAGCGGCACCTTTTGCCCCGCCGATACATTTTGACTTTCCATTTCGGACCACCCGAACTATTTTTAGACTGCGTTTCGGTTCGGCAATTCGATTCAATTTACCCTTGCGACGCCGCTGCGAACTTAGGCTCGACTTGGAAAAGATTTTTGAACTAAGTTCAGCAAACTGAACAGGGTTTGCGTGTCATTGTCAGCGAATTCGGAATGCATGCGAGTCCATTTATCCCATCCTCAAATACTCGGATTCCCGAGGGGTGTGGGACTGCCCTTCGCCTATAGGCAAACGTATGTGTGGAATTGTCGGTTACGTTGGAAGCGATAACGCAGGTAGCTTCCTGGTAGACGGTCTGCGGCGGCTTGAATATCGCGGATACGACAGTGCCGGCGTCGCAATCTTTGGGGGCGACAAGTTCAGCGTCACCCGTTCCGTCGGACGAATCGATGCGCTAGCTTCACAATTGGGTACCGTGCCGCCCGCCGGCACGCTCGGTTTGGGGCATACCCGTTGGGCCACTCATGGACCTGCGACGATTGAAAACGCTCACCCCCATCTCGGTGGCGACGGCGAAGTGGTCTTGGTTCACAACGGTGTCATCGAGAATTTTCAAGTTCTCAAAGACGAGCTGATCGCAAAGGGCTACCATTTCGCTTCGGCAACCGATAGCGAAGTGATCGCTCATCTGATCGCCGAAGGGCTAAAAAACACGCCCGAAACCGAAGGCCAGCCTAACATCCGCTACCTGACTGCGGTTCAGTGGGCGATCTCGCGTCTTCGCGGCACCTACGGTTTAGCAATTGCGTTTCGCGATCACCCGAACTTCATGATTGCCGCTCGTTTTGGCAGCCCACTCGTGATTGGTGTTGGCAAAGGCGAGTACTTTGTTGCTAGCGATGCGTCACCATTGGTTGGGCGTACAGACCGGATCGTTTATCTGGCCGATCACCAAATCGCCGTGCTAACCCCTGAGGGATTTTCAGTACTGCACCGCGATCAAGGCAAAGTTCGCGTCGATATACGTCCGTTGGAGACCGATTCAGGCGAAGCCAGTCTGGAAGGTTTCGACCACTACATGCTCAAGGAAATCTACGAGCAACCCGAAGCGCTTCGCAACGCGATGCGAGGCCGCCTGGACGAAGAAAACGCGACCGCCGTCTTTGGTGGTTTGAATCTGACGCCGCAGCAATTGCGAACGGTCGAACGCATCATTTTGACCGGTTGTGGAACCAGTTGGCACTCAGCACTGGTGGGTGAATATCTAATCGAAGACCTCGCCCGTATTCCGGTGAACGTCGAATACGCCAGCGAGTTGCGGTATCGAAATCCGCCCATCGAAAACAATACGTTGGTATTCGGAATTACTCAAAGTGGCGAGACTGCCGATACGTTGGCGGCGCTGCGAGAAACGAAACGAAAAGGCCACCGCGCATTAGCGGTATGTAACGTCGTCGGCAGCTCGATCGCTCAGGCAGCCGATGGAGGCGTCTACTTGCACGCCGGTCCCGAGATCGGAGTCGCCAGCACCAAGGCGTTCACGTCGCAGTGCTGTGTGCTCGCGATGCTTGCATTGTATTTTGGTCGTTTACGACATCTCAGTTTCGAAAGCGGCAAGGCGATCATCGAAGATCTGCGTCAATTGCCCAACGCCGTTCAGCAAGCATTGACTTGTAATGAACAAGTACGTGATGTGGCCAAGAAGTATCAAAACGCATCCACGGTTTTGTACTTGGGGCGTCAATACAATTTCCCAACCGCGCTCGAAGGGGCGCTCAAGTTAAAAGAAATTAGCTACATTCACGCCGAAGGATATCCTGCGGCTGAAATGAAGCACGGCCCGATCGCGCTAGTCGATGACGAAACGCCAAGCGTTTTCATCATTCCGCGTGGTACGACGTACGACAAAGTGATGTCGAACATGGAAGAGGTCAAAGCTCGCGGCGGTCCTGTGATCGCGTTAGCGAGTGAAGATGACCCGCAAGTCCGAGCAGTTGCCGATGACGTGATTGAGGTACCGCAAGTGTCCGAATTTCTTCAGCCAATCGTGAATGTAGTTCCGTTACAATTACTGTCGTATCACATCGCGTTATTGCGAGGATGTGACGTTGATAAACCGCGAAACTTGGCAAAAAGCGTGACGGTAGAGTAACCCCCTGAATTTCCTCCTAGTTAAAACACTCTTCTAATCTCTCTATTTCAAATGAACGCAACCATGAAAAAGAATCGACTCAGTGACAATTCACGCAAAGCACTCATGATCAACATTGGCGAATCCGCCGGCAAAGAAGTCGCCGATCTGATCGCTCAAATGGCTGCGGAGATTGAAGAGCTTCGTCAAACTAAAGTCAGCGTGACACGCATCGTGCCTGGCGTTCGCGATCATTTCGCCATGACCGAAGAACCTGTCTAAACAAACGAACAGAAATGTGGATTAGGCTGCCAGCCTGTCATTTTGTGAACAGCAAACTGTAAGCCTCTTGCACGATCCAAGGCACGACTCTCTTTTGACCACTCGCGTGTGCGAGTTGCCTGCCTGTCGCGTTTATGACCGTCGCCTTTCACGCCGTGAAAGTACGCTTTTTGAACGCCACTTTTGCGGAGCAAAAGGCGACCTTCAAAAACCATCTTTAAATGCATCCCTAACCATTCGCGAGCGCCGTGATCCTCGCTAACGGTTTCGCCACAACCCTCTCGCCATCTGCAAGGCTCGTACACGCGAGTCTGATTGCAGACTCGGTTTAGCCCCCACCTTTTGATCATTGACCCCGATCCATTCATGAGCACTTACCTTGTTACCGGTACCGCCGGATTCATTGGCTACCATCTCGCCCTGCGACTTTTGAAGCAGGGTGTCGACGTCGTCGGTATCGACATCGTCAATGACTACTACGACGTTCAACTGAAACGTGACCGGCTTGCTCAGTTGCTTGATTTCGACAATTTCACTTCCATCGAATCGGATCTTGCGAACACCGAGGCGGTCATGGACGTGTTTCGCAAACATGACTTCAGCCGTGTCGTGCACTTGGCCGCCCAAGCCGGTGTCCGTTACTCGATCGAGAACCCTCATGCCTACGTGACCAGCAATGTCGTCGCGTTCATGAACGTGCTCGAAGCTTGCCGTCATGCCAAGACGCCGCATTTGACCTACGCCAGCAGTAGCAGCGTGTATGGCGGTTGCACTCAGATGCCATTCTCGGTGCATGACCGAGTCGACCATCCGCTTAGCCTGTATGCGGCGACGAAGAAGGGAAACG
>CAXBHV010001026.1:0-3411 GCA_963974855.1 uncultured Rhodopirellula sp.
TCCGTGTAATACAGTCCGATTGCATCACACGACGACTGGGGATTCTCAGCGGGATCGGTTGGACCGCCAATCCGTAAACGGATGCAAATTCACGTTCGCAACCGCGGGCGGTACCCGTCATGCCAGCGATCGATTTGTAGTAGCGGAAAAATCGTTGCCGCGTAATACGGGCGAGCGATCTCGTTTCTGCGGTGATTGGCAATCGCTGCGATGCTTCGGCGGCTTGATGTAATCCACCCGACCACGTGCGGTCGTCGAAAATACGACCGGTAGAGGAATCGACGATCTTAATTTTTCCGTCGCTAACGATGAAATCGACATCGCGACGATAGAAATCTTTGATCCGAATGGCCAGAGTGACGTATTCGTGCCAAGGACGGACGAGTTGCGGATGCACCGCGATGTCACTCTTTTCGTAAATCTGCTGGAATCCGGTCTCGGTCAAGTGCACCATTCGCTGAGATTCATCAACGACATAATGACGCGGAGCCTCGAGACGTTTTGCGATGACAATTGCAATACGGTGTAGCTCGGCATCGGCCGCCTGTTGGTCGCCGCCACTACTGAGAATTAGCGGGGAAACGGCATCGTCGATCAGCACATTGTCGATTTCGTCAATGATCGCAGCATGCAGCGGTCGCTGAATCGGTTCGCTGTCGTGCAGTCGGTTTTGAATTCGTTCGAATATCGCGGTCGCACCATCACCGAGCGATATCTGGTCACGCAGGTAGTCAAACCCGAATGCATGCGCAGGCCCATAGGTAATGTCAGCCTGGTACGCTTGGCGGTTCACCGATGGATCCGCCTGCTCGACCAAGATCGCCGTTGTGACACCCAGCCGCGAGAAAATGGGATCCAGTTTTTCCTGATCTCGTTTTGCCAGATAGGCGTTCGGGGTGATCACGTGGACGCCACGCCCGGTCAGCGATTTCAGATACGCCGGTAAGACGCCGGAGAGCGTTTTGCCTTCGCCGGTTTGCATTTCAGCAACCGCATCCGATGCAATCACAAACCCTGCGTGTAATTGAACGTCGAAAAGGTTGATCCCCAGCGTTTGCCGAATCGATTCGATCACCGCGGCGGCCGCGTCTGCAAAGAGTCCCTCTGCCTGCGGATCTCGCGCGGCCATTCGCAGACGATTGGTGTGCGAGACTAATTCGTCCGCCGACACATCACGAAGCGTGAAAGACAGCTCGCGTGCCTGTGCGATCTGATTGCGAACCCATTGCTCGCAACGGATACGCCGGCCGATCTCATCCGCTTGCTTTGATCGACTGGTGGGGTTCCAGAGAGCAGCGATCATTGCTTCTCCCCAAAGTAACCATCAGAGCCATACCAGCTGCCCATCAATGTATCTTCGTCGAACGATTCGTTTCCAAAGAGTTGATCGTCCGTACCAAGAAAGTCACTTGGCTCCGTTGATTCGGGACCGCGATCAGTAGTCGTATCTTGAGTTGAAAAGTGGTCAAATCGCAGCAACATTCCCATTGCCTTGCGAAGATTCACCCACGACATGACATAGGCGACCTGCGAGGTAACATAGGCACGTTCTTCGTCAGCGAGCCGTTCCTGCGCGTCCAACAAATCGTCAATCAATAAGACCGCAGATTCATTTGGATCGGGCAGCAATTCCCAGCGTTGTTGCAGATAGTTCACTTCGCGATTTTGAGCATTGATCGACTGTTGTTTGACCTTCATTTCCGCGAACGCGGTCTGCGTTTCGCGAGCCGCGATCTCGACTTCGGCAAAAGCCACCTCAGTGGTTTGTTGAAACTCGAACATTGCACGCGTCATCTCAAGACGATTTCGGTTCAGTCGTGCTCGGCTAGCACGGTTGCCCGCTGGCAACTCGAACAAAAATCCTGCAGCGTAACTTGGGCGTCCGTCACTGAATTGGTTTTCAAACGCACGTAGCGAGCTGCGGTTGCCGTCGAGTCCTGCGATGTAGCTGCTGAGAATCAAATCCAATCGCGGCAGCACTTGGTTTCGGGCGGCGCCCACGCGAGCGGTGGTCGATTGAATTTTGCGAATCGATTGATTGATATCAGCACGGTGTTCCAGGGCCGTGAAAACCGATTCCCGCAACGACAGCTCCACCGGCATCGTGAACGGTTGGTCTTGCGGCGTTAATTCTTGTTGATGAGCAAATCGCAACTGTTCACTACCGGTCAACATTCGCAGCCTTGATTGCGCATTGCGAATACGGGCTTCGGCGCGAATCAGATCCGAACGACGACTGGCGACCGCAACGCTTGCTCTCAATAATTGACGTTGATGGGAATCGACACCCTGGCGTGACAGCAGGATCTCGTGAAGGTGAATTGCAGATTCGAGCAACCGACTTCGTTGCAACCATTCGGCGCGTGCTTGGAACAGATCCCAATACGCGCGTGCGACATCCACGAGATGATTTTCTAGATTGGCTCGAACTTCGGCATTCACTTCGCCGACTTCCAAACGCGCAAGCAAAATGCGTGTTTGATTGAATGTCGTACCGCGATCCTTCATCAACGGCTGAGTGAAACTAAATTCCAGCCGCGTGGTGCCTTGCGGGTTGGGCGTCAGAAACGTCGAGTTATTGGCTTGATAGCCTGCCCGTTGTGACATCTCGAATTCGCCGCCCGCACGTGTTTTCCGGCGAACGCCCGCGGATCCGCTGAGTGTTTCGTCGCGAAATCGGTCCGAGTTATCGCCGGTGGTCAATGTGCTGCCGACGGGCTCGTTGATGTCGGAAAACTTTGACTCGACAAAGCTGAGTGGATCAAATTCGGCGTCGGCGATTGTGATCTCAGTGCGTTGAATCTGAGGCTCGGTCAAAATGGCTTGCACGTACGGGGACGAGGCCAGTGCCATCTCGATCAGCGTATGAATGTCGACGGGATGCGAATCTTCGGCCAGTCCGATTGAGTTGCTGATGGGAGTTTCCCACCACATCGGTACGACCTGTTCGGCCGGATCGCCGCTGTTTTCAACGGCAAATCGGTTCGGCACCGAATCGGGCAACAAGGTCGCACGGGCTCGGTACGGGTCCAATGAGCTGACCGCGTGGTTTTCAGTCCCATTCTGCAGAGTGTCGACGCGATAATCGATTGGATATTGTGCGTTGGCTACGTTGCAAACGATGAATGCACATGCAAAACACCATGATGGCATTGCAAAACGCATCAACGCGAGAACCCAAATAGGTTCCAGTCTCCGTTGTTCAGTCGTTTCGTTGAAGAGTTGCATACGAGCCTAGTGCACTCGAGTCGCTTGAAAATGGATTTTTGTTGTCACAATGATTTCGCTTGCTTACGTGGAGTCATGCAATCATTGACGGCACGACCCCACCATTCCATTGGATCGGCACATCGTGCAGATCGCGTACAGACGGATGCACCGAAATCCGCAGGACTTGCCCCATCGGCCGTT
>CAXBHV010001027.1:0-3405 GCA_963974855.1 uncultured Rhodopirellula sp.
CCACCAAACAACGTGGACTGATCGTCGTCAACCGTGACGATCCAGCCCACAAGCTGCAACAGTTGCAGGACTATACGATTATTTTCGGTCCCTCCGAAGCGGTCGAGAAGCATTCTGCCGCCATTGCTTTGTTGTCAGAAGCTGGCATCGAAATCCCCCAAGACCGCCAGCGGATCGATGCCGCCTGTAGCGATGGAGCGTGCAAGGTGATTGACCTCGGTCCCGCTTCGAAAACGGCGGCTGTCATTTCCAGCTACGCTCAGCCCTTGCTGGAAGGCTGTGGCACGATCAAAAAGGGCGATTTACGTGTCGTCGGTCAAACATCGGACGTGCCGTTTATTGCGGCCTTTGCCACTGACAACCTGTCGGCCAGCGAGCGTACGGTGGTTGCCGAAGCGCTAACCAGTGTGGCGGAGAAGCCAGACGTGCTGCTGGCACTGGAGTCACTGATTGGGTTCTTGCCGGCAGAACCGTCAACGGTGATCGTAAAAAAAAAGTAACCGCCCCTGACGCCACAGCGGCGGATCAGGCGTGGACGCAATGGCGGGGCCAGGCGCGGGATGGGCATGTCACAAGTCTGCCGGATTCGCTGGCAGAGACGGCAAACATCTGTTGGCAGTTGCCGCTGACGCGAGCGGGACTAGGCGGAATCGCCGCGACGACAACCCATGTGCTGTTTGGCGATCGCGACGTGGATGATTTTCACGACGTGTTTCGATGCGTGAATGCCGCTAACGGCGAAACGATCTGGGAAGTGACGCGACTGGCGATCGGAGCACTGGATTACGGCAATTCGCCGCGAGCTACCCCGTTGATTGTGGGAAATCGCGTTTACTTCCTGGGTGCCTTGGGCAATCTGCTATGCATTCGCATCGCCGATGGCGAAGTGCTATGGGAACGCAACCTACACGATGACTTTCAGCCCGCCGGTGAATTGCCGTGGGGGTACTGTGGATCACCGCTGTACGTCGACGGAAAAGTGATCGTGAACCCGGGTGCCGAGCAGGCATCACTAGTGGCGTTACAGGCCGATAGCGGCGAAGTCGTCTGGACGACGCCCGGTGAGGCCCCATCGTATGGATCGCTGATCGCATGCGAACTGGGTGGCCGCCGACAAATTGTGGGGCATGATTCCGTTTCGCTGGGTGGTTGGGACGTGGAAACCGGGCAACGGCTATGGACCGTAACTCCCGTCGCTCCAGGAGACTTCAACGTTCCCACGCCGCTCATTTATCATGGTCGGCTGCTGATTACGACGGAAAACAACGGGACACGTCTATTCGGATTCAAAGATAACGGTCAGATCAATCCGCAGCCCGAGGCGACATGCGATCGTCTTCGACCAGACATGTGTACGCCAGTGGTGGTTGGGAACCGATTGTTTTGCGTCAAGGATTTCCTGTTCTGCTTAGACCTATCGGTTGCGAATCCTGCAGAGTCTAGCGAGTCGCAGCAGGCCTTGTCGAAGGCAGGCCTCAAAGAACAATGGCGAATACGAGATCCGGCGATCGGAGACTATGCAGCGCTGATTGCCTCGGAGGACCGTTTACTGATCATCGGAGAAGGCGAATTATTGCTGCTTAACACGGATGGATCCAAAACAATTCTTTCCCGCCAAAGCGTGTTCACAGATAAGCTGCCGCTGTACTCGCATCCCGCGATCGTAGGAAACCGATTGTATCTTCGCGGCGAAACGCAGTTGATCTGCATCGAGTTGTAAGTGATGGATCCGGTTCGAGTTTCTGCTGACGTCGCGCTACTAGCGTTCTTGCTCGCTTGGTTGTTGCGGGTGTATTCAAACGATCGCCAGCAAAACCGAGTCGAGCCGTGGGCCTATGGGCTCGGTGGTGTGCTGATGGTTGTACACGTCCTGATCGCTTACGGCGTGTTCCATCACTGGTCGCATGCGTCAGCCCTAGCTCACACCGCCCAGCAGACCGAACGCGTTGTCGGTTGGTCGTTCGGCGGTGGTTTGTACTTCAATTTTGTATTCGTGGTGGTCTACTTGGCAGACATCGCTTGGAGAATCCGATGCGGCGGATGGAAGAACCGCAGGCCGCATTGGCTGGCTGTCGGAGTGGATCTGTTTTTGTGGTTCATTGTGGCGATGTCTACCATCGTGTTTGAGACCGGAGTGGTTCGAATGGTCGCGGTAGCAGGCTTGTTGGCCGTCATCACAGCACGCTGCCGCACCGCGTTTCGGCTGCGGAGAAGTTAATCGCCGCCATCACGTCGTTGCGAGAGACGACCTGGGTACCGGTGCAGAAGATCAGTGGACGAAATTCATCATGGTTGTTGGCCACGTTAGCCTCATCCTCGCATTCGAATTGCAGTGATCGAGTTTATGCAGCGAAGTCATTGCGGTTAGTACAAGTAATTGTGATTAATTGTGGGAAGCCAACAGATGGATAAGTTTGGAAGATCAACGAATGAACGAATTGAAGGGCAAAAAAGTCCTGATTGCCGGTGGTAGCGGGTTCCTTGGCGTTTCGCTGGCGACACATCTTTCGGATGCCGGTGCGGAAGTCACGATTCTTTCCCGGTCGAAACCGAAGATCAGCGGAGCATGGAAGACAGCGACTTGGGACGGTTGCATGATCGGCGAGTGGGCGAAGCTGCTCGATGGAGCCGACGCCATTGTCAACCTTGTTGGCCGGACAGTGAACTGCATCAAGACGCCGGATCACCAAGACGAGATCCTGAGGTCACGGGTCGAATCGACGCGGTTGTTAGGTCAAGCGATGCAAGTTGCGAGTTCGCCGCCACCGGTTTGGGTACAAATGAGCACGGCTCATATCTATGGAGATCCACCCTCAGTGGTCTGTAACGAAGACAGCGACGAAGGCATCGGGTTCGCACCGACGATCGGGCGAGCCTGGGAAGCAGCGTTCGCAGAAAGCAAACTGCCGCACCAACGCGGCGTCATTCTGCGGACCAGCTTTGTGATTGGCCGTAATCGCGGAGCGGGTGGCGGAGCACTCGCGATGCTCGGGATGGTCGCGCGACTGGGACTTGGCGGCCGTGTTGGTCGCGGCACGCAAGGCATGAGCTGGATTCACGAAACGGATTTAAACAAACTGTTTGCCAGAGCAATTTCAGACGAATTGATGTCGGGCGTCTACATTGCATCGTCACCCAAGCCGGTCAGCCAGAAGTTGTTTATGCGAACACTTCGCAAGGTCATCAAGATGCCAATCGGATTGCCAGCGTTTGAGTGGATGATCCGCCTCGTTGTCCCGCTTGTTCTGCGGACGGATCCGGAATTGGTTTTATATGGGCGCTACGTTGTGTCCAAGCGTCTGTCCGTCGAAGGCTTTGAGTTCCAGTTTCCTGACCTCGAATCGGCGCTTCGCGACCTTTATCGCTGAAGCCGTGGTGTCGGTTCACCGCTTTTTACAAGGCGTG
>CAXBHV010001028.1:0-3403 GCA_963974855.1 uncultured Rhodopirellula sp.
TAGCGATGAAACATCGGCACAATGAATTTGCCGCCTGCGGTGGTCACGTCGAGTCCACCGAGTCCGGATTTAACGATTGCGCGGTCGGGACCGACGACGATGTAGTACTGTTTGAACGTCACCAGAAATGCGATGAACGCGATCAAAACGAAGTACAACATTAACATTGGACCCGAGGTCCAATTGATTTCCGAGATCAATAACAAGGAGGTCACGATGCGGTCTCCGATGGCAGATTAGTGACGATGTAGATGCGTTTCTGTTTTTCAAATCCGACGATACGAACCTCGGTCCCTTTCGGGATGTGAGCTCCATCGGTGCGGACATTTAGTAGTAGTGGGGCTGCGTTGGTACGAAATTTGGCTTGTCCAAACTCCGGTGTCGCTTCGCTGGTGGTGATTTCACAGGTGCCGCCGACCATGCGACTTTCGTCGTACGAGGGCGGATCGACAAAGTAACCTAGCATCGGCTGCGTGATCGCCTTGGTAATTCCGGTGGCAATCACAAAATTGCGGATGGACAACAGGATGCTGGGCAGCCAATCCGGGGAATAACGGGCCGAATCGAAGCTGTGCCAAAGCCAATACGAGATTCCCCAGAATGCGACCGAAAAGATCCCGCCCCACAGCACAATGGGAATCCGTCCAAAATTGGTCCAGCGAACTGCCGCTCCGCCAAGTCCCTGCAACAAGTCGGCATCGACCGAGACCATCTCGCCGTCTGGCAGATCAACGCCGACATCGGGAACATCCAAATCAACGTCAGGAACGTCAAAACCGAAATCAACCAACCCAATAATCGCCAGGATCGTGTAGGCAACCAACAAACAAATCAGGATGGATGCCGGCCACATTGGGCCTACAAACATGCGGTTGGCGAGATCGATAATCGAGTCCGACACGGGGTCGAGCCTCCGAAAAGGGGTGGATAAGGACGGTACAGCTTAGTTGCAGGGCCTCAACCTCGCAGAACCAGGGCGCAAGGCAAGCAATAATCCGAAGAATTTTAGGTCACAATTAAGCCACAGGTGTGTGGGATTGGCTTCCAGCCTGTCATCGGCCCTCCACAGCCTGGAGACTTCTTGCAGGTCGACGGTAGTGGACGAGGCAACGAGACCTTCAGGATTGGGGGCGTGCTGGGACTCGTGGCCTCGTGCACTACGCAAAAATTGGCTTGTGGGACTGATGACAGACTGGATGCCTATCTCACATTGAAAATTGATTATGATGGATGCTCCCACCGACCTTCGGCCTAACCCGAACGCCTTCCCTCCGACCACCGATGCCAGCTCTGGGCATCTGCAAACATCATGATGATATTCCGCTTTGCTTGTTGCCTGCTCGTCGCGTGCTTTGTCTGTCCCACCCTCTCGCTGCAGGCAGAAATGCTACGGCGAGCGGCGCCCCTGGACGATCAACTCAAGGCGGCCGGTCCAGACTACCTGGCCGAACAAGTCCGACTGCGAGGTGACGCCCATCGGGGTGCCCTGGTGTTCTTCAAGTCGGCTGCTGGTTGTGTGAACTGCCACAGCAGCGGTGACCAAGCTTCGCCTCTTGGCCCGAATCTTGCCGAACTCGGATCCGATTTGACCGACGAATACCTGATCGAGTCGCTGCTGTTTCCGTCACGTCACATCCGTAAAGGATTTGAAACGGTTTCGCTGCTGACGGTGGATGGACAAGTGTATGTCGGTTTGATCGCTGGCGAAGATGACAAACAAATCCGTATGCGATTATCGAGCGACCTGACTCACGACTTTGTCGTGCTTCGGGAAGATGTCGAAGACCGCAATGTGAATTCCAAGTCGTTGATGCCCGATGGTTTGATCGGATCACTGAAAGATCAGCGTGAGTTCCTCGACCTTGCTCGCTATGTGATCGAAGTGGCTCGCGGAGGCAAATCGCGAGCATCACAGCTGCGGCCCTCGCCCGAACAACTGCGGATCGTGGACGACTCAATCGACTTGGACCACGCGGGAATTATCAAAGGATTCGGTAGTCGTGACTTCGCAGCCGGCGAGGCGATCTATCACGGCTACTGTTTCGATTGCCACGGCAGCGACGGTAACACTCCTTCGCTTTCGACAGCGCGAGCGTTTGGAACTCAAAAGCTAAAATTTGGCGCCGACCCGTACCAGATGTTTATGACGTTGACCAAAGGCAACGGACTGATGGCGTCGATGTCTCACTTGACGCCCAAAGAACGTTACCAAGTCGTGCACTACATCCGCGAAGCGTTCATGAAGGGGAACAATCCCGACTACGTCAAAGTCACTCCCGAACTGCTGAAATCGCTGCCCACAGGCACCAAAGACGGCACCGAGATCGAGAACGTCCAACGCGACTTTGGCCCCGCGCTGGCGTCTCAACTTCGCCGCGATTTCCCCAGCGTGCTGAACATTCGACTTGGTGAAACGACGATCGCCTACAACCTGCACGCGATGGACCAAGCCGATTTGTGGAGCGGTGGATTCCTCGACTTGAGCGAAACGCAACATGTCCGTCCTCGTGGCGAAGGCACAGCAAACCCCAACGGTGAATCGATTGACGGCCTCGCCGGTTGGCGATGGGGACACGGCGGCACCCTCGATTATTCACGCAATGGACTGCTGCCACGCGGGCCCATGCCAGCGGAGTGGATGGACTACCACGGCCACTACCTCCACAACGATCGAGTGACGCTGAGCTATGCAATCGACGGTCGTGAAATACTCGAGTCACCGCAGGAATTGGACAATCGTGCCGGCAGCGAGGTGATTGTTCACGAGTTGAACATTGGCCCAGGCCGCGAGCTGATCCTCGCCATCGCCGAGAACGCGAAAAACGCAACCGCCATCATCCGCGGCGATCACGGTGACTTGACGATCCAATCCGATAACAAAAACCGATTGGTGCTGCGAATTCCTGCGGACACGCGGTCGCGAACGTTGCAAGTCTATCGCACCGAGCTGCACGATCGTTCGTCGCTACAGAAGCTTGCGGATTCATTCACGCCGACGCTGGATTTGGCGTCACTGACCAAGGGAGGCTCGCTGCTATGGCCGGATAAATTGAAAACGGTTGGCTACCTGGGACTCGAAAAGGGCGGCTACGCGCTTGACACACTCGCGATCCCCGAATCAACGCCTTGGAACACTTGGTTCCGCACCTCGGCGCTCGATTTCTTTCCCGATGGCCGGATGGCATTGGCAACGCATGGCGGCGATATCTGGATTGTCTCGGGCATCGACGAGGATTTGCTTAATCTTCGCTGGAAGCGATTCGCGGCGGGGCTTTACGAACCGTTCGGAGTCAAGATTGTCGACGGAAAAATTTATGTCACTTGCAAAGACCGATTGACTCGGCTGCACGATCAAGACGGTAATGGCGAGGCCGATTTCTACGAGAGTTTCTGCGCCGACATC
>CAXBHV010001029.1:0-3398 GCA_963974855.1 uncultured Rhodopirellula sp.
ATAAGGACTCTGCAGCGTACGAATCATGTTACTGGTTTTGGACTCCCAGTTTTTGATTCGCTGGCCTTCGTCCAAGATAATCAAATCCCACGGTGTGGATTCCATCGCCGTGAGATCTCGCAACACCTGTTCGTAATTGCAAATGGTAAAGAAGGCATCGCTGCGGTATCGTTCCACCCTTTCGGCACCGGTTCCCAGCACAATTTGCACGCTGCGGCCACTGAACCGCTGGATCTCGCTTCGCCATTGACTCTTCAGCGATGCTGGGCAAATCACCAGCACACGTTTGATATCGGCTAGTCGAGCGAGCAATTCCGCCACACCGATTCCTTGAATCGTTTTCCCCAGCCCCATGTCGTCGGCCAGGATCGCACGTCCAGCGCCCACGGCGAACGCGATCCCTTCAAGTTGATAGGGCAGCAGTTTGGCGTCCAGCAATTCGGTTCGTAGCGAATGTTTGGCGGGATTGCGGCGAATCTCATCGCATTGCGATTGCAGATGCTGTTGCACCAATGCACGCTGAAGGTAATCCTCGGCATCGGGGTAAAGATGAACGGGGTGACCGGCATGCTCGAGCGCCTCGATCCGCCGCATCGCCTCTTGTCCATCCACTAACGATCGCTCACCCGCTTGATCCACAATTTCTTCGATGGTCGGATCGAGCTTCGTCGGCAAATTGAATCGCAAACCAAAATCGTCGCCGTAATGGATTCGTAGTGACAAATTGCTACGTTGGTACGGTGTCGCTAGCTCCGACTTTTTGAACCGACGCGAAACTTTGTCCAGCACATGTAGAACGTGCTTACAGGTGCCCAGCGAATTGGTGCGAAAATCGGGACAAGAACAATACGACTGTCCCGGCTCGGTCCCCCGCAGAGCCACACGATAGGACTTGCCTGATGTTTTGCTGGTGATCACATAGTCGGTCCACGGCTTCGCCGAATCCGTGGTGCGGACCATCATCGGTTCTGCTGCCGCCCGCTGCTTTCGCTCGGCCAAGGCACGTTCGTGCAGTTCATGATGGGTTAGATTTTCCAGCGGCACCGATTCATCGGGTGGCGCGGCCAGACCGAGCACACTTTTGGCTTCCAACAGATGGCCGAGAGCCGCAGCCAGATGGACACACGAGGTTTCACAGCGATCACAATTGGGCTGCAATTGTTTGGAGCGAGCCGATTGCAAGGTGAAGGTCGCGATCGCACGTCCACCCGCGACGTCGGGGTCACGAAACAGAACGCGGTACAGGTCACCGCCTAAGAACACATCCTCTTCGGAATCGATTTCGAAGACTCGATTGCTTTGGCGGAGCAGTTCAGGGCCTTGGTCACCGAGCAACTGACAGGCTTGGAAGTAGGTCAGCGAGGCAAGCCGCTGATGGAAGGGGTTTCCCTTGGCTTTTTTGCGAGTGGCCGTCTTGGATTTCGCGTCCGCCTTACTGGTTTTGGTTTGCGATTTGAATCGAGTCGATTTTGCCTGAGTCGCCATGTGTCAGCCTTCTCCTTGCTGATGAACACCATGAAAAGAGGATTTTATCTAATAGAATGGCGTCGAAGTGAACCAGCAAGCGACAGCGGGGGTCATGGTAAGATAGGCAACCCAAAAAACCTCCTGGAGGACACTTGGACAAAGAGGCAAGGGAAGCTAAACTCTAAGAATCACGCATCCGTAGCTCAACTGGATAGAGCATCGGTCTTCGGAACCGAGGGTTGGGGGTTCGAATCCCTCCGGGTGTACTTTTGATTTGAGTACGTGATTAACGGCATTTTGCCGTGACTTGCCACTGTTGGCGACGCACGCTTTCGTGACCACGTTTCCGGGAACTTTCCCGGAAACCAGTTTTGGAGCGTAGTGTTATGTCACTTTCTACTGGCAGGATTCCCAAATACCGCAAGCATTCCAGCGGTCAGGCCCGCGTCACAATCAATGGACGCGACTATTTACTTGGTCCGCACGGAACCAAGACCAGCAAAAACGAATATGATCGCGTCATTGCTGAGTTTCTAGCGAGCGGTCGCAGCCCTACGTTTGGTATTCAACAGGACGCCTACACTGTTGCAATGTTGATCCGAGACTACCTTTCACACGCCCGCAGCTACTACGGAACCGATGAAGCGTCTGACTATCATCGAATCATCCCCGCGTTAAAGCCGGTTAAGGCCCTATACGCGAAGTCCAATGCTGCTGACTTTGGCCCCACTCAGATTAAAGCTGTTCGTGAAACGATGGTTCGTTCGGGGTTGACCCGGCAAGGCGTGAATCGGCGAATTAAGCTAATTGTCCGCGCATTTAAGTGGGCAGCATCGGAAGCCAAAATTCCGGCAAGTGTGTACGAAACCTTACGGTTGGGGCCATCGCTAAAAAAAGGACGGACACTTGCCCCTGAATCAGAGCCAGTCACCCCAGTCGATATGGACACCGTTGAAGCGACACTAGAACAGCTTTCGCCAGTCGTGGCTGACATGGTGCGAGTTCAGCTGCTTATCGGCTGTCGCCCCGGTGAAGTCTGTCAATTGTCGCGCGGGTGTATCGATCAAAGTGGCGATGTCTGGGTAGCACGCCTGAGCGAACACAAGACCGCTCACCACGGGCACGACCGACTGCTCTTTATCGGTCCAGAAACACAGGCAATCCTTTCACGCTACCTGAGTCGTGACGACATCTCAGATGACGATAGCCTGTTTCGTCCGTGCGATGCTGTCGCGATTAGGCGGGAGCGTGACCGGCAAAATCGAGTGACTCCGCTTTCGTGCGGCAATCGCCCCGGCAGAAAGTACGGTGCCAAAGGATTGAGGGGTAGCAAGGCCATCAAGACCGCAGGCGACTCTTATACGGTCCATAGCTATCGACGTGCAATCCATGCGGCGTGTGACCGTGCTTTTTTGCCGCCGCCGCCGCTCGCACAACAAAAGGGCGAGACTAAGACCGCGCGAGACCGACGACTAACCGATTCTCAGAAGGATGCGTTGAAGCAATGGCAGTCCGATCATCGCTGGAGCCCCAATCGCTTGCGTCATAGCCGAGGAACTGAGGTGAGAAGAAAGTACGGGCTAGAAGGTTCGCAAGTCACACTAGGCCACAAGTCAGCGGACGTCACGCAAGTTTACGCGGAACGCGATATTGAACTCGGAAAGCGTATCGCCAGAGAAATCGGCTAACTAGCCAAGAGAATCTTTTGCAATACGAACGATTCGGTAGGAAGACAATGATCGAGTACGATTTTAAGTTGGCTGCTGACATTGCGGAACGTGCGGAAAAAATTCTTCTAGAACTGCACGAGGCTGCGAAATATTTCTTAGAACGCGACGATTCAGGGGTGCAGATAATGTATTCGCTTGAATCTGCCTTAACGTCGCTGCTTGCAGAAATTGACGCCAATAGAGTCCCGTTAGGGATCGCTT
>CAXBHV010001030.1:0-3396 GCA_963974855.1 uncultured Rhodopirellula sp.
GGATTCAATTGAAGTTACGGTTGAGAATCAAAACAACCAATTGACAGCAATCGAGTCAGTTTTCTTCCAGAGATGACGATAGTTCAAATCGAGCGTTTGAAAGTTCATGTCCTGGGAAGCCATTGCTTCTAAGCTGCTATTACCCGACGTTGCAACACTCGGGTGAGTGACGTTCGATGAGAGCACATTATTCTGTTGTGCTTCGATTGAATGTTGCGAACTGCCGTCCCAACGAGCATAGGAAAGTTGGATGCTGCTGCATTGAGACAACCCAATGCTGCCTCCGACGCGGAAGCCCGCTTCGGCCAAACCTACGATGCCGAGAGGTCCCGTGGGTGATGCCACAGCGGGATCGGGATCGGTTTGCTCGGTTGCGTAAATGAGATCGGTGCTGCCAGGACGAAGCCACAGGAATTCGCCAAACAGGCTCGTTCGATGTGCCCACCAAGGTGCAACGTGATGATCGCGTTGTCGTTTGCGGTCATGAAGTTTTGCAAAAATTCCACTTCCACCGTCTCGGCTGCAACTGCAATGGCCCGATGGGGCGTCACAGGAATCGCAATAGTTGGATCCATGATGCGGCATGTGAGGCGAATAATCGGAGCCCACATACACGGGCTCAGCAAACCCTTGCTCGCTGTACTCAGGACCTTGGTAATGAGGAGCTTCGTGAGACGCTGGTGCTACCGCATAATCGGACCACTGACCTTCGCCAGCGGCCTCAAGCTCGTAAGCCATTTCGGGGCTGACTCCATCGAGTGCAACTGCGGCAGTCAAAGGGAGTGCAGCGAATAATGCTGTCAACGCACGTCGGGCTTGAGTGCCAATCCAATGTCGCTTCATTTTGCTTGTTCCTAAAATTTCGATATCCAAGCGGGTAAGCACTCCCCTCGCAGGTAGAGGTATCGGAACTAATAGGATCCGACTTTCGAGAATAATCGACACAGCCGGACCTATGACCCATGTTGCCCAGGTTAACATCCGTCGGCTTGCCAGCAGATTGCAGTCAGCTTGCGGGGCGCAGCGTATAGCTCAGGGTTCGATGCCTTTGACTGCACTCGTGGATTCTAAGCAGGTCGTTTGGCATTTAGCAGTGAAATGTCGTTCATTCTGTGAGCAGACGGCGTTAGCCGCGGGCCCCTCAATATTGCAGCAAACATGCCCGCGGCTAACGCCGTCGGCTTAGATCATTATGCGGAATGACCCAGATTGACCTAATGTGATCCAGGATCCTATTTTGCAGAACGCAGCAACGCCATTAGATCCGACAATTCCTGGTTCGTTAGTTGGTCGGCCAACCCCGCCGGCATGATCGAGATTTCGCTTGGTTCGCTCAGTTCGACGTCTCGATGGTCGATCTTGACGGTCCGGTCGGCGTTCAGTTGAAGTTCAAATCCCTCGCTCGTACGTGCTCGAACTAGGCCGTTAAAGACTTGCCCATCCACAGTCAAGATCCGCAAACCTTGGTAGCTCTGCTCTTGCCGTGCACTTGGGAACAGCATCGCTTCCATCAACGCTTCGGCCGTACGACTCGATCCGATACGCGTCAGTTCAGGACCAATATTCGCGCCGACATAGCCGATGCGATGACAACCACTGCAGGCCGCTTTACTGCTGCGAAACACTTGCAGCCCTCGCACGGGATCACCGGGCTTTAGTTGCGACAGCCGGGACTCGACCGAAGCTTGGACATCCGCATCCGGTCGCTGCAGCTCGGCCTCGGTCTGTATCGCCAACGTCTTCAGATCGTCGGATGATTGACGATACAAATTCGTTAGAAACCCTTGCGGCAAAGTGCGTGAGACGCGAAGTGACGCAAGTTGCTGTAACATCGTCGACTCGAGCGTTTTGTCGCCCGAGCGATGCACGGTTTCAATCGTGGTCGTCAACCTTTGTGCGGGAATTTCGGATAATGAATCGACCAGTCGTTTGGCGTCCGATAGCCTTGCCCGCTGGAGCACTTTGGTTGCAAGCGGCGCTAGCGTTTCATCGTCACTCAAGAACGCAGTCACGACCTCTTGCTCGACGGCTGCGTTGTCCAAAACGCTACCGGCCGGCAGGGATGCAAGCAGATCAAATCGATGCTGAGGTGACGGTGATTTGATTGCAATCGTTCGCAAGACTTGCGCAAGTACATCGGCGTCATGCTTATCGATTTTTGTCTGTCGCAGGCTTTCCGCGAGTGTGCGTTGTAGCGGCGGTTCGGCGTCAGCTAGCCATGTCGCCAAACCACTCACCCAAGCATGTGGCATCACGCCCGAGGTGAAGTCGTGCAAGTGAGTGGCCAAAAATGTTTGTTTCGCTGCGTCGGACGTGCTTGCGATGTCGATCCACTTCGCGATTTGTTGTTGGACAGCGACTTGCTGTTTCCATTCCGTGATCAGTACCGCGAGCGTTTCGGGCGCAACGGAGTTCTGAGTTCCAATGTTAGAGAACCATTGGTTAAGCCGCTCGATCGCCTGTGATGCCCACTCGGGATGCTTGGCCATGATTTCAGCAGCGGTTTGACGCAAGCTGGCGTCGCCGGAGCTAATCGCGGTGAACCAGACCGAAATCGGAATGGCTTCGCAGCGGTCCACTCGATCAAGCACTAAAAGAGCGGCGCGTCGTTGAGTGTCTGATTTTGCAATGCCTAAAAGGTCGACGTCGCTGCTGCGAGCAATTTCGATCAAGGCATACAGCAACGAATGTTCGAGATGTCGATCTTGTTCCGCACGATCGATGGCGTGAAGTAGCGTTTCGACAGTCTTGGGCGACCCGATGCGGCCAATCGCTTCGGCACTCGCGCGCCGGACATGCAAATCCGCGTGATCGAGCAAACTCACAAGTTCGTTGACCGATTCGGCATCGTGGTTAATGGAAACCGCATGACAGGCGGCTTGCAAGATCAACGAGTCGGCTTGAGTAAGTTGTTTACGGATCGCGGCGTTTGATTCCGCCGTATCCAGCCGGCTGATCGCCCACAACGCCGCAATACGATCCTCAAGCGAGCGGTCCGTGCTATTGAGAACCGATTCGAGCAAAGAAATAACTGAGTTACCTGCTTTTGCGATCTGTAAACCCGCTTGCCGTCGAACCCAAGGCCGCGAGTCAAACAAGGAATCCACACGATGATCGCCCGACTTGGTCTTTGTTGTTTCTGCTGAACGGATCGCGGCTTCTTCCGATTCCAATTTGACTTTCGAAATCCGATAGATGCCGCCAGCAGCGGTTGCTTGATCGATCCGCGACGTGGGGCAACACAGGTCGTACCAGCCACCTGTATCGATCACCAGCAAACTGCCGTCGGCATCCTCCAAGACATCGGTGGGATGGAAATCGACTCGATCGGCCACGACCAGATCGTGATCGACGCTTTGATAACTGCCGCCCTGGGGAATCAATTGATGCGCGGTT
>CAXBHV010001031.1:0-3392 GCA_963974855.1 uncultured Rhodopirellula sp.
CGCGTCTAGTTTACAGTATCGGGCGTCAGCACGATCAACTGAAAATGCTTCCCCACCCCGCTAATTCAAGGACAAACAAACATGGGCATTAATTCTCCATTAAATCGCAAACTTCGCATGGGGCTTGTCGGGGGCGGCCAGGGGTCATTTATCGGACGTGTTCACTCGATCGCCGCTTGCTTGGACAATCGCGCCGTCGTGACCGCCGGAGCCCTTTCGAGCAACCCTGAACGTAGCAAAGCATCCGCTCCCGATTACGATATCGATCCAGCCCGTGCCTATGGCAGCTATTCCGAGATGTTCGAGGCAGAATTGAAACTGCCCGAGGACGAACGAATCGACTTCGTCAGCGTCACCACCCCCAATCACACCCACTTTGATATCGCCAAAGCGGCGGTCGAAGCCGGATTTAATGTCGTTTGCGACAAGCCGATGACGTTTGACCTCGGTCAGGCCGAAACGCTGCTGGAAACGGTCAAGAACAGCGACGTGGTGTTTGCCGTCACCCACAACTACACCGGCTATCCGATGATCCGCCAAGCTCGCGAGATGATCCTCGGTGGTGAATTGGGCGAGATCAACGCGATCCGTTCACAATACATCCAAGGCTGGCTCCGCACTTCGCTAGAAGCCGAAGACCAAAAACAAGCGGCCTGGCGAACCGACCCCACAAAGAGCGGTGCGGCGGGAGCCTTTGGTGACATCGCAACGCACGCCTACAACCTCGGTCGCTACATGACCGGGCTATTGCCCGATTCGGTCAGCTGTTCGCTGAAATCGTTTGTCGAAGGCCGACGGCTGGACGATTACGGCACCGCCGTGATTCGCTACGAAAATGGCGGGCTGGGAACGGTCACGGCATCGCAAATCAGTCACGGCCGCGAAAACGATTTTGAAATCGAAATCGATGGCACCAAAGGTTCACTGCGTTGGCGTCAAGAAAACCCCAACGAGATGATCGTTCGACGTAACGGCAGCCCGCACCAAATCTATACGCGTGATCCAAACGGATCGCACACCAACGCAGCCGGTGCTGCGGCGTGCCGCTTGCCTGCGGGACATCCCGAAGCGTTCTTTGAAGCATTCGCCAACATCTACGTTGCGGTGTTCGATGCGATTGCGAAGCGCTCCGAAGGCGGCCCCGTCGAAAAACGCGACACCGTCTATCCCAACGTTTTTGATGGCGTCGAAGGCATGTACTTCATCCAGCAATGTGTCGACAGCAACTCGCAAAATTCTGCTTGGTTGCCACTGAAGCACGAAGCTGCGCGACGCTAACAGCATGAACGATCCTCACCAAACTGAATTAACGGCCGGCTGTATTGCCGCCGTATTGCCTGCGGCCGGCAGCGGTCAGCGGTTTGGTAGCGATCGCAATAAACTTTTCGCCACGCTGAGCGGCAAACCGATTTGGTTTCATGCCGCGTCGAGGTTAGCCGCTCGCCCCGAGGTGGGCCGCATTGTGATGGCGATCTCGGAACAGGACGAAGCCCATTTTCGCGGCCCGTTCGCCGAACTTGTCAACGAGCTGCGAATCGAATTGGTGCGGGGCGGTACCGAGCGTAGCGACAGCGTTCTCGCGGGCTTGGATGCCATCGCCGACGACAAGTCGATCGAATTCATCGCGATCCATGATGCGGCTCGGCCGCTGGTTCGCGATGCCGATTTGGCTGCCGTGTTTGCCAAGGCCGCCGAGACCGGTGCCGCGATCCTGGCGGCACCCGTCACAGCCACTTTGAAACGCGCACTCAACGACGGCAACGCGTCACTGACCGTCGATCGCAGCGAACTTTTTAGCGCCCTGACGCCTCAAGTATTTCGCGTCGACGTGCTTCGCCGCGCCTACGATCGACACCGCGGACGACCTGCGACCGACGACGCTCAATTGGTCGAGCGTATCGGTCATCCTGTGGCGCTGGTGCACGGATCGGCCGACAACTTAAAAATCACTCACCCCGAAGATCTCCGGATTGCCGAAGCTATTTTGGCCCGCTGAAAAACCTAACTCGCTCAAACTTATTATGACTGCAACGAACTTAATCGAAGAACTTCGCTGGCGTGGCCTGATCCATCAAACGACCGACGAAGTCGAACTGGGCAAACTACTGCAATCCGGCCCGCAAACGATTTACATCGGTTTTGATCCCACCGCCTCTAGCTTGCACGTGGGACATCTGATGCAGGTGATGATGCTGCGTCGATTCCAACGCGCCGGACATCGACCGATCGCGTTGGTAGGCGGGGCAACCGGAATGATTGGTGACCCCAGCGGCAAGAGTGAAGAACGCAATCTGCTGACCGCAGAACAACTGCAAGCCAACGTCGACGGCGTGGCGGAACAGATGAAACAGTTCCTTAATTTCAGTGGCGACCAGGGCGCCCTGCTGCTGAACAACTTCGAGTGGATGAAGTCGTACTCGTACCTCGAATTCTTGCGAGACGTCGGCAAGAATTTTCCAGTCGGTGCGATGATGGGCAAAGAATCGATCCGCTCGCGACTCGATAGCGAAGCGGGACTTAGCTACACCGAATTCAGCTACATGCTGTTGCAAGCGTATGACTTCGTGCAACTCAATCGCGAACACGACTGCAAGATCCAAGCGGGCGGCAGCGACCAGTGGGGCAATATCACCGCTGGCACCGATCTCGGTCGCCGCATGCTCGGACAGCAGCTGTTTGGTTTGACCGCGCCGCTGCTGACGACCAGCGATGGTCGTAAGATGGGCAAGACCGAAAAGGGAGCGATCTGGTTGGACCCCGAACGCACCAGCCCGTACGAGTTCTTTCAGTACTGGGTCAATGTCGAAGACGCCGACGTGATGCGGTGCATCGCCTACCTGACCGAGATCGAGCGAGAAGAGTACGACGAGCTAGCCGCTCAAACCGAAGCGGATGCGGGCAAACGCGTCGCACAGAAACGACTCGCCACCTGGATGACGGAACTGGTTCATGGCGAGCAAGGACTCGAGTCCGCCGAGCGTGCAACAAAGATTTTGTTTGGCGGTGAAATCGAAAAAGCGTCCGACGCTCAGCTCAGCCAAATCTTTGCCGACGTCCCCAGCACCGAAGCCGAACGCACCGTATTAAGCGGCGAAGGTTGGTGGATCGTCGAAGCATTGCAAGCGTCGGGCTTGACGACCAGCAGCAGTGACGCGCGACGTGCGATCAAAGAAGGCAGCATCTATTTGAACAACCGCCGCGTCGGGGATATGAACCATCGACTTAGCGAAGAGGACTTGGCCAGCGAGACGGTCACAGTGCTGCGGCGCGGCAAACGCAAGTACGCGCTGATCCGCTTTAGCTAAGGCGTATTTTCGTAATCATCAAACTCGTAGCGACGGTCGTGCGTGAGCCGACGGCGCTAGCGGGCTGTTGATTTAGCGAGCCGTGAC
>CAXBHV010001032.1:0-3392 GCA_963974855.1 uncultured Rhodopirellula sp.
GCGGTCCAAGTGGCCTCACTCGACTCGTCGGGATGCCGAATGCTTGAACGGTCTTCGGCCCAGCGACGAAATACTGGCAACGGTCAACGAACTCGAAAGAATTAAGCCAACCCTGCTTCGCAAGACGAGCTGTTATCTTGCTTGCTGCGTTCAAGCTCGATGTCGGCAGAAACAGTGCTCGAACCGTTTCGTTCGTGAGAACGCGAAGACGACTCACCTCGTCGATAATTCGACGATCGCGTGCTCCAAGCTCTGCTCGCAATCTGCGCTGTGGAATACGTTTACCAGAGTTCATAGCTAAGCCTCCGTTCGGCGCAATGACGATGAAACGTACGTAAACGATTCACTGAATAGAGGCCGCAGAATTCGAACGCGAGTTCCGTGTTGCCATCGCCATCGATGTAGATCGCGTCGGGAACTGAACCGAGTTGTTTTGGGGCGATGTCTTCTCCGTACCAAAACATTGCAAGCTGATGTCGATCGCGACGAACAGCGAGATAGACGCCAGCGAGTCCAAGGTCGTGTGACGCCTGCAAAGGGCGTTTCAATGTGCCGATTGTTCGGTAGCCGAGCATCCGTGCGGCTGATGGTCCAGCGAGATAAATCGGAGTCAGCTTGGTTGGAGCTGACTGCCAACGGCTTCGAATCGTGACAACGAGCGAACCAAAATTCGGTGCATCCTCCCCCACTCGCCATTTCGCGAGCGGCAATTCAAGTGGTTGAAGTTCGCGAATCGGCAAACGGTTCTTGATAAGCAATTGCTGCGATACTAAGCCAGATAGCAGACGACGAGCTTTATTTACGTTCCCAGCGAAATACCCGTCGGCAATCTGACGCAAGTTAAAAGCGCGAACGCAGCACGTCAAAGCGAGCAAAATCTCCATGCAGATTGCTTGATTTTCGGTTGGACTTTTCCGGCTAACGTGCAAAACCAACTCCTGTCGTTGATTAAAATGGATAATGACCGTGACACCGGCATTCACCGAGTGGCACGTGACCGCGTTCGTTTGCAGTCCCATGAGTAGATAATCACATGAAAAAGCGTCCAGGAAACATTCCACCAGTCCAAAATGAGCGTCCATTTTCTCGCCATGTCGAAGACGATGCGGAGCGACCACAACGACTTGATTGGTCGATTGTTCAGACGCGGATGGACGCAATGAACGTAAGCACGATGGCCGAACTCGCAGACAAGCTCGGTGTCTCGCGCAGTTCACTCTTTGAAGCAAAACGAAAAGGCAATTGCTCCAAGAAGATGTTTGCAGCCATCATGGCGGGGCTGAAGCTACAAGAAGATCAACTCCGTCGATTACCGATTCGCCAAGAGTTGGAACCAACCAATGAGCGAGTACCGCCGAACGGTTGGATCATCGAATCGATTGAATCGCCAGTGCTTGTTGCAGCAAATGGCGTGAGTTACCAAGTCGCAAAGTTGCGGAACGAGTACATTCAAAAACCAGAACGGTACGCTCGCGGCAAGTTTTACGACACGTTGGATGCGCCTCCGGTATCGCACGCGGATTACCAAGAACGGCTCACTCGTCACGCTACGATTTGTTCGTTGTTACCTAAAGACGCGAAAGTTCCCCACCACCTGGATCTTCGCAAGCTCAACGAAGGGACAGCGTGGTGGGTGATTGACGAATGGATTCCCTCCTCGACGCTCTTGACACTCATTGACAACGGCGTGAGCTTCGATCACGGCCTCATTAAATCAATCGGACTTCAGCTTTTGGAAACGATTGCAGTACTGCATTCGCACAGGTGTATCGTGCGTGAACTAACACCAGAGAAAGTCTTGATCGAAGACGGGACGACGAACTGTTACATCACCGATTTCGAGATGGCGATGATGCTCGATTCGGAGATTTCGGTTTCAGGCAAGTGGAGGCAGACAACGCCCTACCGCGCACCGGAAGTCAGCGAGAATGACACTCATTGGCAGAGCGACGTTTATAGCTGGGCGATGATTGTGGTCGAGTTGCTATCGGGATCTCCAAAGCGAGAAGACGCGTGGGTTCGATCTTGCTCACCAACTCCTGAGTTAGCGAAGCTTCTTGTTCGGTGCCTGGACGTTCGCTACCACCATCGCCCAGCAAAACTGGATCTGGTAATGAAGGACTTCAATCGGTGGAGCGTCAAATTATGACAAACGAATCTACGTTTATTGAGCCGATCGACGTGACATCCCTTGGCAGTTATGTTTTTTGTAAACGAGCCGGCGTCATCGCCTACAAACAACAGGGGCTTGATCCGGACAGCGAAGAAGCACCGCGAGTCCCGAATCTCAGCTACTTGCCAGATTTCAGCATTGAAGAACTTCGCGAGAGGTTCGAGGCAGAACTGCCACCATTTCTACGGTTCACGGCAGCGTCCCTTTGCGGCCTGGTCGCTGTTTGGCTGATTGCTCGCTTCGTCTCGGTCTCTCTTTCGTTTCTAATCCTCATCGCAATCCTCTTTCTCATTTGGAAAGCGTTGAGCGACGGCCTTCTGCTGCTTTCCATCATCGCAGAACTAGCGAAGTACAAGAACGCGAGCCCAGCGGTTCTCAGTCCAACCGCGACCGAACCGGTTGAGGTCATGTGGTACGAACTTGTAAAAGCCGGATTCAAACCGATCAAGCCTCGCGGCAGGTTTGAAGATCAGGATCTGAATCTTACCGGCCACCCTTGGCGTTTACTTCAATCGACCGACGGCGTCCGAATTCCTGTCTTGAACTACAACGGCGAAAATTTCCAGGTTCGTGATTCGCACGTTATGCGTCTTGCTCTTTATTCACACCTTTGCAAAGTCTGTATGCGAGGATCGAGTTCCGATTGGGGAATCTTGCTCGACGTGAAAACCAAACGCTGCTTCGCAATCCCGATCGACGATAAGCTGCGGCTAAACGCGACTTTAAAATTGGACTTCTTTTCAAAAGTCCTCGCTGATGATCGTGAAAACAAAAAGACACCAATTCCGGTTCTGACTCCCTGCGAAAATTGTCGATTTGGAAAACCGCGACCATTCGTACCGGGAAAATCGGAAACGGTGTTTTTTGCGGGCGCGATTAGCGCATTCCCGCAAGATGGGCGTGACGGAAAATTGGTCCACAGCGATTGCGGTGACAAGTTTGAGTGGCTTCCCCCTCACAGGTACTGGCAATCTGACGAGTGAACTCTCGTTAGAGCCTCACGTTGGACGCGTGAACCAATCCAAGACCGTCTGCGCAACTGTTTTGTGTTTCCCTAAGTCGTTCGACTTTGCCTGGAGTGACTGCCAAATGCCGCCAAGTGCCTGTGCAAATTCTAGCGAGTTTCCGAAGCGATCGTTTGGATTTAGGCAAAGTGCGATTCCGACTACATCATCAATTTCCCGCATGATCGATTTTGGAACAGTGGTCGTCCCGATCA
>CAXBHV010001033.1:0-3390 GCA_963974855.1 uncultured Rhodopirellula sp.
TTGATGTTCTGGCAGGCGACGCAAACATGCGATCGTTGCTGCAAATGTCAAACAGCTTGTCCTCATCCCGAAACCGTCAGCACGATTGCACCAGTGATCCCAGGGATGATCGGGGTTCCAATGGCACGCCAACCGTTCCCTCAAGAAGTCATGCTTTCGCCCGAATCATGGCAGACCCAATTGGTCCCTTCGGATGATTCCTATTTGAACGTCGAGCCGGCCCCTTCGTTTCGTTCCAACCTTGAAATGTTACCTTCCGCCGCAGGAGCCAGTGATTCCGGCACGGAGCTAGACGAGGCTTCTCAGGAACTCGAATCGAGTCGTATCTTTGTCCCGCGATCGGCAAAGCCACGGACTTCGGCGGGGGCGTCGCCATCATTGGATGGACAACTCGATTTTGCCGAGCCGATGACGGTGCCAAACAATAATCCGTAGCCGGGCGGCAAACCGCACTGGGTCGCCGCCTCTCGTCGGCCTCTTCCTCTTTGCAACCACGCTTCCTGGATCGCAGTGGAGGTTTTCGCGATCGTGAGCTTAATTGCTAGCATTTTTGCTAGGAAATTACTCACGAAATTTTCGCGAAGACGTTTGCTTTGCGTCGCAGGATTGCCTAATATCTCGGCCCAAGATCGAGGGTCTGCGTTTGTGTGTAGCAAATAGCAGACTCATCGTTTCGGTGTGGACGAATTTTGATGGCATTTTGTTGAAAAGGGATTTGAAGACAATGACACGTATTCCATTGAGCCGAGCAGAAGAAGAAGTGCGACTTCGCCGTGAACGATTGGATCTCAGCATTGCCGAGATGGGACTATCTGTTCGAACCACGAATTGTTTGGAAGAGACGGGGATCTTGACGGTCCGCGATCTTTTGAACGCGACCCCACGTCGTTTGTTGGGAATCAGCAACTTTGGTGAAAAGACGCTCGAAGAAGTCTACGCTGCACTCGAAGAACTCGGCTTCTATCGTCCTGGTCGCGAAGTCACCGCAGCGGTTTCGTAGACACCTATGCCCCGATTTCCAAAGCCATGGAGCAAAAAGCGGGGCAAACGTAGTTTGGGTCATGCGCTCAGTGGGGTCGCAGGCGAAGCGGTATTTTACGCTTCCCTTTTCCTACTGGGCGTGTTTGGCATTTCGGTCGTCTTGATCGCCCGATTTGCGCCCGAACAAGCACTCGAAGGCTCGTCCGAAACACTCTCCAGTTCGCTTAGTTTTTGGGTTTTTGGAATTCTTTCCTTGGCCGCGATTGCGATTGGCGGCGGTGGGATGTTGATTCGACTTGGCAGCCTAGGGTCGAGTCACGAGCGACGCTCGGTGAATGCCCGTCGCAGCACCGCGAGCGAAATTATCGGCCCTTCGTCGTATGAAGATTCAAAACTGCCCAGTGTGCCGCAAGGCCGGCAGTTGACCGACAGTCCGGGCGAGCGATTGACATACCGATTGGCAATGTCCAATCCAGACGACGGCGGCGTATTAGGGCCATCGTTGCTCGCACTGCTTTGGAACACCGTGTGGTTCGTGTTGTTGGCCGTGGTAGTCTCGGGGCTTTATTACGATCGTCCTCGTTATATCTTGACATTTTTGCTGCTGCCGCTAGGCGGAATTGGCTTTTGGGCATTCCGTTCTTTCATCGCCCAAGTCCGTCGAATTGCGGGTGTTGGAGCCACAATTGTCGAAATTAGTCACCATCCATTGATCCCCGGGGACGACTATCGTGTCTATGTTTGCCAAATGGGGCGCTTAAAACTTCGCCGCTTGAAAATTTTCCTGTGTTGCGAGGAAGAGACGTTTTATCGCCAGGGAACGGACGTTCGAGTGGAAAAATACGAAGCGTTTAGCCAGGTAATCCTAAATCAGCGGGACGTTGAGGTTGACCCACAGGCCCCCTGGGAACAACAATTAGCCATCGAGCTTCCCGAGAACGTCATGCATTCTTTTGTCGGTTCTCACAATGCAATTCGCTGGAAGATCGTCGTTTCTGGAGAGTCACGTCCTTGGCCATCGTTCTGCCGAAGTTTTCCCGTCATCGTTCATCCACCCGGATTGCCTCCGAAACGCAACCCGCGGTGAGTGTTACGTTGTGTCGTGATGATGCGATGTACGAGGTTGGCGATCAATTGACCGCCCATTGGCGCGTCAGCCGAGTTCCGCTGGACCAGCTGCAAGGTATCGAGATTTCCGTTCTTTGGCACACCGAAGGCAAAGGGGACGAGGATCTGCACGTTCATCACTTCCATCGGCTCGATGAACAACAGTTGCGGCAAGCGGGACTCGCGGGGCCTCAGTCGCTGTCCTGCACATTGCCCTACACGCCGCTCAGCTATCACGGTACTTTGATTCGCGTTTGTTGGTGCATTCGAATGCGATTATTCGTTGCCGGAGCTCGTGAAACGGTGACCGAACAGCCCTTCCATTTGGTGTCAAACCGATTGCGCGCCTACGCTCCATTAGGAACCCAGATGTCCACCGACGGCGAGGCGAACGAAAATAAGGTCTCGGCCGATTCCAAAAAGCCATTGGATCTGAAGAAAGGCTTTGTTCATCACAGCCGCTCGAGTCGGTTAGCAACCGCCTCGAATGCTAAGCGATACTAATCCGCAGGCACCGCGGTGAACTCTTTCGCTTCGAATCCGTTTTGTACTCGAATCGTTCGCCCCGGGGCCATCGAGTACACCTTTGATCAACGGGGGGACCTTGGCGACGACGTCGATCGGTTGCTTTCCCGTATCTGTAAAACCCGTTACCACTTGATCGTGGGACCCCATGGCTCGGGAAAATCAACGTTAATTCGCGAGCTGGTTTCGCAGCTCGAAAAGCGATTTTCCGATATTGTTGAAATTCAGCTTCACGATCCTCCTGAGCTTTCGCCGCAGCAACCGTTTCGTTCTTGGCTTGGACGCATATTTCGGCATCCCATCCATAAACGACAAATGAGGATCTGTGTTGCCAAGCAACAAACCATGGTGACTGGCGGTGGATTGTTGATCATCGACGGGCTCGAGCAGCTATCTTGGTTCGCAGTCGTCGCGATCCGGTCGCGTGCACGACGTCGAGGGCAAACGGTCTTGGCAACCAGTCATCAGAGTCATCGCGGTTTTGCTGTGTTGCGAAACACGACGCTTGATGCAGGCAAGATCATCGCGTTGACCGAATCCCTGATTGCATCGATTGCGGAGTCCGAGCAAACGCTCGTGCGACGCGAACTTGATCGCCGCTCGCTTGGCCCAGAAACGAATCTGCGAGATCTTTGGTTTGATCTTTACGACTTGATAGAAACATCTCGGAGACAACAGTATGCCCGTTCGCTTGACCGTCGTGATTATCCAGTCGCCACCCATCCCTAATTCTTTGCATTCCGAGTCGTCAAACGATCATCGTGGGACCGGGTGCAG
>CAXBHV010001034.1:0-3384 GCA_963974855.1 uncultured Rhodopirellula sp.
GGGCAAAGCGCGCCGACCGGCAGCGCCGCGTCCCGTGGCGATCGTGGCTCCAGACCCGATGGCGTCGATCATCCAAAATCTGCTCAGCGGGCAACCGCTCCCCAATCTGTGGCAATCCGAAACGGATGGGGCGACTTGGAATCTAGTCGAATCCGAATTCTCTTGATTGGAAATTTCGCGTGACGCTTCGCCGAAAAAAACGGCGGAGCGATCCAGCGAAGGCAAATCCGACCGCCCAGGCTATGATTTCGGAGTGGGCTGTAGCTGGTTTTCGTGGTGAAATGCCGTAATTCAGCATGCCTGAGTTTCACGGCTAAGACACTCGGCATTGGCTAGATCACCCCCAATTGTGAACTGCATCGTGCCGCCTAGCCAAACGCGACGACGGCTCAGGCTGCAATTTCGTTAGAAAATCGCCTCTTTTTTCGTCTCCTGCCGGTCTCAAGCCGTTTCAATCTTTGTGAGACGCGATTTTCGCTAATAGAATAGGGGTTGAGCCCGAGCGTGCGAGTACATCTTGCACGACTCGACGTTACAACATTGCCACCCTGGAAATGCAATACATCGTCGCGATCGCTTGTCCGACGCGAACGCGAGCTAAGAATCATCTCCGCCAATTTCTGTCTCCCTCCGATTGAACCCCCTGCTGGGAGCATTGGAGCCGGCGAGGCGCAAAATGACGAGCGCCCCCCAATTCGAGGCAGGCGAGATGAGCTGAAGTTGGATGACCAGCGGTGGCGACTGCAACTCCCTACGTTTGCCGGAAATGCTGCAATGAAGCCAGAAATGAAGCAACTGTTCAGAACAACGATGTCGATCGGCATGGTCGTGATCACCACAACGATGGGCATGTTGTTTGTGACGGCTAGCGCCGCATCTGCAGCGAACACAGTGCCGAGCCAAGTCGCCTTGATCAACGATTCGATCGAGCAGGGCTGGCGTGATTACGAAATCCGCCCCGCGCCCGAGGTCGATGATGCCACTTGGTGTCGCCGCGTTTACTTGGATGTGATTGGCCGGATTCCAACTCTCGAAGAACTGCAGTCGTTTCTGGATAGCAAAGGAAGCGATAAGCGAGCGAAGCTAGTTGACCAATTACTGTACGACGACAAGTACACCGAAGAGTACGCAAACCACTGGGGAACGATTTGGACAAACGTCTTGATCGGTCGCTCCGGTGGAACCGATCGACGTTCGATGACCAGTCGCGATGGCATGCAAAAGTATCTTCGCGACGCGTTTGCGATGAACAAACCCTACAACACGATGGTTTACGAACTTGTCACTGCCGAAGGGTCAACCAAACCAGGCACGGATAAGTTCAACGGCGCGGTCAACTTTCTGGTCGACAAGGTCAACGACGATAACGGTGTCTTGGCGACCAGCAGCACGTCACGTATTTTCCTTGGCCAACAAGTTCAATGCACTCAGTGTCACAACCATCCGTTTAACCAGTGGAAGCAGCAAAAATTCTGGGAGTTCAATTCGTTTTTCCGCCAATCCCGCTCACTGCGACGGTTTGTTAGCGGAACACGAGACATCGACCATGCTGAATTGGTCAGCGAAGACTTTGGCGGCGAAGGGGGTGACCCCAATGACGCCTTGGTGTTTTACGAGCTACGCAATGGCTTGACCAAAGTTGCCTATCCTGTGTTCACCGATGGCACAGAAATTGAGAAGAGCGGATATGTGAGCGAGGTCAATCGCCGCAAGGAACTCGGTCGCTTGATGCTCGAGAGCGAATTCCTCGACAAGATGGCGGTCAATCGAATTTGGTCCCACTTCATGGGATTTGGTTTCACCAAGCCGATTGATGATTTAGGACCGCACAACCCAGCATCGCATCCAGCGCTGCTTGAGGATCTTGGAAAAGAGTTTCGCAAAAGCAGCTATGACACAAAGCAACTGATTACATGGATTACGCTTAGTCGACCTTACAACTTGAAAGCGTTGCTAGGTCCGACGAATGAAATCGACGATCCTACGATCGGCGAGATGCCAAAATTTTCGCGTTTCTATCTTCGCCAAATGAGTGCTGAACAACTTTACCAATCGCTGGTCAGCTCGACCAACGCAGGGGGAGGTGGCAGCTATGAAGAACAAGAGCGTCAACGTCGCCAATGGATGGAGCAATTTGTTGTCGCGTTCGGAACCGATGAAGGGGACGAAGCGACCACGTTCAATGGCTCGATTCCTCAAGCGTTGATGTTGTTTAACGGTGATTTGGTCAAAAACGCAACGAGTACCAAGCCGGGCAGTTTTCTGGACCGGCTTTCCCAAAGCGGGCGTTCTCCCCGCGATCGTTTGACCGACTTGTTTATGGCGGGCGTTGCTCGTCGTCCCAGCAAAGATGAAATGGCGATCGCTGGCAAATTGATGGTCGCCCGCAAAGGAAACGAAAAAGAGATGTTACAAGACATGTGGTGGGTGATCTTGAACACCAACGAATTCATCATGCAGCACTAAGAATCCAGCGGTTTGTTGCTGTCGTCGTTACGCTCACGAGAGTGTGGTTCCCGCCATCTGGCGGCGTTCAGTGACGTTAAGCAACACCGAACCCCGACCATCCACTGCGGTATCCCCAACCTGAAAGCTTTCAGCTTCGTTTTAAGGCAATTGAAAAGGCACGTTTGAGATGATTAATCAATGGCACACCCCTACGGGGATGACTCGGCGTCACTTCATGAGCCACCTTGCGGGCTCGTCCGCCGCTGCCGCGGCATCGTTCACGATGGGTAGTTCGATCTATGCGAACAGCGACGAACTTAGAAAGAAACGACGTTCGGCGATCATGCTATGGATGGGTGGCGGTCCTTCGACGATTGACATCTGGGATCTTAAACCAGGCTCAAGTAACGGTGGCCCATTTCGCCCAATCTCAACGACCGGCGACATGCAAATCTGTGAGCATATGCCATTGATGGCTCAACAGATGAAGCACATGTCAATCGTTCGCAGCATGTCCACTCGCGAAGCGGATCACAATCGCGGTCGCTACTACATGCACACCGGCTATGTTCCCAACCCCAACATCGAACACCCGAGCTACGGTTCGGTGCTGTCGCACGAACTGATTGACCAGCGTCCTGAATTAGAGATTCCTCCGTTTGTATCCATCGGAGGTGCAAGCACCGGCCCAGGCTTCCTTGGCATGGCATGGTCTCCCTTTTCAGTCACCAGCAACGGCCGGATTCGCAATCTTGAAATGAGCATGGAAAACTCTCGCTTGATGCAGCGGATGGCGGCTCTGAACATGATCGAGCAAGATTTTGCCAAGCGAACGCGTGATCTGCCGGCTAGCGAGCATGCAAAAGTGCTCAAAAAGACGTTTGACTTGATGACCAGCGACCAAATGAAGGCGTTCAAGGTCGCCGAAGAACCCGA
>CAXBHV010001035.1:0-3383 GCA_963974855.1 uncultured Rhodopirellula sp.
ATCCGCAACAGGCGATTCGACAATCCCTAAGACGTCAGCGGATGGTCTTGGAATCGAACCCCAACCGCTGAATATGCTCGAGCGTGCCGAGATGGTTGCCCGAGTCAGCCAAGTGGTACGGCGAACGCTCGGCGAAACGGGAATGGATGTCGTAGGCCAAACGATGAGCGCGGATACTTTCTTGCCACCGCTTCCGCCGCCAAGCAATTCCTACGATCCGCGTCGTTCCATCGTGAACCGCAGATTGCTGGAGTCACGCGACCAGCTATTGGAAAGCGATTATGTGCGGATCGAAAAAGAGGGACCGTTTGCGGGTAGCGAATTGTGGCGAATCAGCCTACGAGTCGGGGCGTTGTCGGACGTCGATTACGGACGCTTTATTTCCACGCTACGCACCGCAGTCGAACCGGTCATGCGAGCTTACGACACACGCGAGGTGTTGCTGAGTTCGCTCAAACGCGGTGCCGACGGAAAACCACAGAAATTGTCGACTAAAGACGTCGTGGTGATTCTTGGCCATAAACTGCCCCAGTCGCTTGCCACCGCCGAATTGCTTGTCGATCCCGAAACCATCGACACTCGAAGCATTTATCTTTCAACGCTGAAAGAGTTGTTGGCGAACGAGAAGTTTCGCGTCGGTTGGCTTGATCCAAGCGATCCCGGATCAAACCTAGAGGTCGGCAGCGAGAAATGGAACCAAATGGTCTCGGCGGCAAGTGCTTTGGTGTGGGTGGGCGATGAGCCTGCCGACCCCGCGCTACGCGAATCCGCGAATCGCTGGATCGATGCCAACGACGTGGAATCCAAGCTTGTCCAAGCCATATTGACGCCGGACCGATTTCCCAACGTCGAGGGTTCTGGTTCGTTGCAGACGATTTACACCGGTGTGATTCCGGTTGTCTACAAGGCACAACGAACCTTGCTGTTTAGCTTGCTTGAATCGATTGCACTCGCGTTTGTGCTGATCGCAATCGTGATGGCGATGTTGTTGAATCCAGGGCGATTTCCATGGTCGTGGGCGACTCCATCGAATCTTGGCAATGGAATCATGGCCGGATCGATCGCGATGATCCCCAATGTCTTCCCGGTCCTGCTCGTCTTTGGCTTGATGTGTCATCTAGATATTGCGATTGACATTGGCACCATGATGACCGCGTCGGTGGCAATGGGGGTTGCGGTTGACGATACGATTCACTTTTTGTCGTGGTTCCGCACCAACTTGGATCGCGGCATGTCACGCGTCGATGCGGTAATCGAAACGTATCGGCGTGTTGGTCCCGCAATGACACAAACGACCGTAGTCGGCGGACTAGGATTGTTTGTGTTTGCTCTTTCGACCTTTACTCCGACTCAGCGGTTTGGAACGTTGATGTTGTTGATGTTGGCGACCGCATTGGTGGGGGACCTTATACTACTGCCCGCGCTGTTGGCAGGTCCTCTGGGGCGATGGTTCAAACCACGAACGAGCGGTCCCGATCAGGGAGCGATTAGTGAAGAGATAACTGAACCGGTGGCAGAACTGCCTTCGGACTCAGGTGCCAAGCCTCACCTTGATCTGGCTGACGATTACGATGACATACCGAGATTGAAGGTGCACTTCCCCCCAGAACGGATCGACCGTCCCCACCGCATGAAACGCAAGTAAGCGGAGAGGTAACTGCAGTCTAGGCCGGAAGTAAAACTCCCACCTATATATCCGACGTTGATACTTAAGTTTTAGCGGCCCAACCTAAAATGCATAAATTGCCCATTCTCTTGGGTGGTTGCCTGATTCCTGAGCGCTTTGATCTCAGCTGCGAGCAAGACTGCTATCGTTTGCAGCATCGCTGGAACGCATCATTTCAACTTGCTCGGCTTCATGCAGAATTTATCTGAGATTCATTACGGGTCTATCTAACCGAGAATGGACCTTAAGGGAGTCAATCGGTCCAACCGTTTGCACTAAGTTGTCGCAGATTCAATTTTCCCAAGAGCTTCCCGTTCGAACGTTACATTGGGAACAGTTGTTGCGTTGTCAGCGAATCCGACTTGCATTTCGAACCTCCGGAGAAGCGAACGTGACGGAAAAAATTGGATTTTTGATTGACATGGATGGTGTCATCTACAAGGGGAATCAGTTGATCCCCGAAGCGGATGTCTTCGTTGATCGACTGAAGAGAGAGGGGCACCCTTTCTTGTTCCTCACAAACAACAGTCAACGGACTCGCCGCGATGTGGCGATGAAGCTGAAGCGAATGGGGATCGATGTCGGTGAAGAACATATTTTCACGTGTGCCATGGCAACCGCAAGATTTCTGTCAAAACAGAAACCTGACGGCACGGCCTATGTCATTGGTGAGGGTGGCCTTTTACAGGCACTGCATCAAAATGGTTATTCGATTGTCGACACCGATCCCGACTATGTGGTCGTGGGAGAAGGACGCACGGTAACCGCAGAGTCGTTGGAAGCAGCAACTCGTATGATTTTAGCGGGAGCGAAGCTCGTCGCGACGAACATTGACCCGAACTGTCCCACCGCAGGCGGAACGCGTCCTGGATGCGGAGCCGTGGTTGCGTTTTTAGAAACCGCGACCGGCAAAAAAGCTGCGAGCGTTGGAAAACCGAGTCCCGTGATGATGCGTGCTGCACGCAAACAATTGGGACTGGCAACCGCCGAGACCGTGGTCATCGGGGACACGATGGAAACGGATATTTTCGGAGGAGTGCAGATGGGATATCAAACGGTGTTGGCGCTTTCAGGCGGAACTCAGTTTGATGATCTGGTCAACTATGCATTCAGTCCCGATTCGATCATTGACTCTGTAGCCGACCTCGCATCGCCCGACGTGAGTCTACGAGAACGATTTGGCTCGCTGTCCTGCGCCGAAGCATTAATGCCCAGCGTGAACGAGTGGCGTGAATCACGTTATGTAAACTCATAGCAAACGATTGAGCCGCGGGCTCTCGAGGCTGGTGCAACGGGGCTTCCTGGAGCACTCAAAGCATCGCCGCCAAATTCAATCGGCCTTCCGCCCTTCGCCGGTGCCTATCCTAGGCACCGGCGAAGCGAGCGGATCGGTGCCCCTTTCTCAGTTGCGAGTGATAAGTCACTTGGCAAATTCAGTCCACTTCTGCTGAATTGCGTCTGCATCAGGCGAGTCATCATGAGCGATGTAGCGATAGTAGGAAACATAGTTCTCCTCTGGCTCGATCGTAAACTCCCCGTCAACCATCGGCGCGAAACAGAAATACGGTTTGCTCGGGTGCAATCGAACCGCCTGAGGAAAACGAAAGTTGTTGCGATGGCTGAGCATGGCGACGCCACATAGTTCGCCGTCGACACGCCCGCACAGATCGACCCATTTTACATGCGATCCGTTTCCGGCGAATCGCCGATCTCCCTC
>CAXBHV010001036.1:0-3375 GCA_963974855.1 uncultured Rhodopirellula sp.
CCCCAAGCACGGTCCCAAGAAGTTGTCGATCCACAGTGACGGTGGCACCGCGAAGATCCACGATTTAAGCGTTCGCGAATTGAAATCCGCTTGGGAACTGTGAGCTGACGGCGGTAGCCGCGGATTGTTAAGAGTTTGATGTTGACGTCGGTGGAGAGGTAACTGCACTAGCGCCGACCCTCTCGTTGCACGGTCAATTTTGAAATCACTGCAATGTCAAAAGAGTGAAATACCTCATTGAAATTGTCTCCCTTGATTCCAATCACAACCGGTTCGAAGCCTTCAACAGCACCTCGTTGAGGCGACCAGGTCATTAAACCGGTATCACTTACGTTCATCCCGGCCGGTCCTTCGACCATGTGGAAGGCAAGTGATTTGCTGTTGGTTTTGCATTCGACTTGGTAACTCAGTTTTTTTCCTTTGTAGGCCATGATCGGAGGCAGTGACTCGACAAAGAGATAGTCTTCGCCGGTTGCTTTGAGTTCCGCTTCAAAATCGTACTTGCGAACGTAAATCCGCTTTTTGTCATAGTCGGTATTTGCCAACAGTTTTGCCCAGGGGACGAAATGAATTTTGGTTTCTCCGTAACTCAGAGCGTCAAGTGATCTGTTGGTTGAGTTGGTATTGCCGTGTGGCGCCAACTCGCTGAGTTGGAGGTTGCTATGAATGATGCGCAAGTCCGAAGCGGTGCAAACGTCCACACTGGTGAACCAGCTGCCGCGAGATTTCTCCTTAAACCGCACCGCGATAAAATAGCGTGGATCGACCGTGGGAAAGGTGCGTGCACCTTCTAACCAATCCGGCGAAATGTCTCTGGCAAACAGGTTATAGATTTGCCCACGCGGCAAATGGAACATACGCCCCAGAGGTGACGGCGCCGCCCAGCGAATCCTGTTGGACGTTGATCCAAATTCGCCTAGGGAAATCCTTCCGTCGTCGATCATAACCCAGTTGTAAGAAACCGGGCCGAGCCCGGTCATGATGGTTCCAAATACATTTCCATTGGCCGCAGCATCGACTTGGCGTCCGAAGCTGTTGGTCCGTTGGTAGAACAGTTTTTCACCACCGGTGGATATCGGCTTGAGTCGCTGGGAATCCACGATATAGGCTTCATTGCCATCGAACAGGAAAAGATAGTCATCCGCGTTGACGCCAATTTGAATCAGTTTAGGCGCGTTTTTTGTTGGCAGCCGCGTTGTCTTTTCCAGCTTAAAAGTCTCAAGACTCCATCGCTGCATCAACATTTGACTTGGTAGCACGACGTACAGGTTTTTCGATCCGGCGGTCAGCAGAGCATCGGAATCAACATTCTTGATCTCGTGAGCGAGATTAGCGTACAGCAAGTCAAAAATCACGATGCGTTTTGATTTTCCAAACTTGAATATCATGTAACGATCGGCGCCGCCCATGACGTAATCATCAAACGGTTCATCCAATTCGTAAACGATTTCTTCGTCTGCGAACATTGCGACTGCATTTGGCAAGACATAGTCGGATGCCTCGGAGTGTCCTGCCGTAGGAGTCTCTTCTTCCTTCTTGACGGTCTTCAGCTCGATACCGCCGGGGGCCCCAACAAAGGGAATGACTCCTTTCAGACGTGAAACGACTTTTGTTCCATCAAGAAGCGTGGCGTCGTAGTGAAGTTCACTCGCCATGCCATTTGGTTCACCAACGTCAATCCGGGTAACCGATGCAAGGTCGAGTTTCATTTCGGAGCCGCCAAAATAGATCGTTGGCTCGGCGAACATCAGTCCCTCTAAATCCACCTTTCGTCCGTCATAACGCGTCAATCGCCAGCGGTTTCCGTCGAGCCTTTCGAACGACTTCATTTCAGCAAGGTATTGCGTCGAGTTGCCAAACCGGATTGCTTGTTCGTCGAGTTCGCCATTGATTTTTCCAGCTGCAAATTCAATCTCCACCGGAATCCGTAAACGATCCTCGATCTGCTTTACCGGAGTCACCTTGACCGAAAATTGATCATCGCGGGTTCGCTCCTGAATTTCAAACTCCGGAGTTTCTCCTTGGTTGTCTCGGAGCTTCAGATCGAATTGATATTCTCTGCGGGAGTGCCGAAGGAAACGACATTAAATTTGAGCTCAACGGGCTGATGCCGTTTGACAAATCGAATGTTGACTTTTTCAAGTGCCAACTCGGGGCTTTCCAGGAACGGTTTGACCTTCGAAATGGGGATCGCAAAATTGACGTCGGTGCCCATCACCTTTTCGACGACGACGCCTACGACCTTGTTGTTATTGTCCAGGATGGGGCCGCCGGAGTTACCAGGGTTCACAACCGCATCAATCTGGATTGACTCGAGCGAATCCGCTCGTTTTCGAAGCGACACCACACGTCCAACATTGACGCTGATCCTTGGGTAGGTTTCGTCTTTGAGGGCTAACGCAGTACCGAACGGAAAACCAAACGCGGTGATTTGCTGCGTTTCGAAAAGAGTGGAGTCATCTCCGAACCCCAACACAACCAACCCGGCTGGCGGCTTGATTGCCCGCAAGAGTGCGAGATCATGTTCGGCACTCGTCCTGACGATTTCCGAAAGAAACTTGACTTCCTTGTCGGTCCCGGAGTTCATGATCAAGGGAATTTGCTCGGATTCTCCCTGAACCACGTGTTCATTCGTGATGAAAAAGCCTCTGGCGTCAATGCAGAATGCAGTTCCAAATCCATCTCCCGAAGGACGCTCAACTAGAACGGTCGCAGCCTTCGCGTTTGCGACATTGTCGCGGTCGAGTTGTGCGAATCCTCGTTCGGAAAATCCGCAGAAAACTCCGATGACGGCGATTAAAAAAAATGGAAAGGGGCAAATCGGTCGTCTTGGTAGCTCTAACATTCCATTCCAAAGTCTTAGCGAACAGCGAGTAAACGAACATCGCGTATTCATCCATTTCTGCACAACGTGACGGTTATGAATACGAGGCAATGATGTATACGAGCAAGATAATTGTTCTTGCCAAGATATGCACGTCTCTGGTGGACTTTATTTGTCGCGAATCGAATTTCGACGGGATGGGCGCGGGAAAAAACGGGACGCGGATGGATATCCGGCGAGGTCTTCCAAAATGCCTTCGCGTGACGGGACGATTCGGTGCGTGGTAGACTCTCGCTTCTTCATACGATAAATCAACGAAGTTTTGAAACCACTGCAATGACGAAACAACTTTTCGGTCTATCGATCGTCTTCCTGCTTCTATTGGGACGAGGACTGCACGCAGACGATTCGGTCGGCCCCTATATCGGTACCCTGACGACCACGGAAGCCCACCTGCTTTACCGGCCTGGGAATGAGGCCGCTACGTTGCGTTTGACCGTACACGATGAACATGGCACGAAAGTCACCGCCGTCGACAGTCGCAGTGAATC
>CAXBHV010001037.1:0-3370 GCA_963974855.1 uncultured Rhodopirellula sp.
CCCCGTTTCGATTCTCGAAAACGCCTCGATTGACACCACACCCCTGCGTTGTTGGTGGACGATTCAATTGCCGCTTGCGTGGCCGTGGGTACTGGCCGCCACGATCCTGAACGCTTCGCTGGCCGCGACCGAAATGACCGTTGTGGATCTGTATGGATATCGCACGATCGCGGATCAGTTTTATTTGCTGTACGCGGTCGATCCCAATTTGACCTCCATCGCCACCACCACTGCGCTGCCCCTCTGTTTTGCAGTGGCGATGATCACCGTGCTGATTCGTCGCATCCGAACGCAACAAACGGATTATCGCGGCGAGCACTATGCCTCGCATTCGTCACTGGACCTGTTCGATCGTCCTTCGCGTGGTGAGTGGAGTGTCGCATGTTCGATGTTGGCGTTTTGCACGTTGTTGATGATCGTGACGCCGGTCACGGGATTGATGGCCAAGGTGGGGCACGACGTGATCATTGATGGCGATCAGCGAATTGCCCATTGGTCGATTTCGCGAGCGGTGCACGAGTTGGCTGCCGCTCCGAAAACGTTTTCAGCGGAGTATCAATGGACCACGATGCTTGGAATCTGCACCGGCATCTTTGCGACCCTCGTCGCTTGGCCGCTCGCCGCAGTTGGACGCCAAAATCCGCGAATCGAATTCATTGTGGATGCAAGTACCGTCATTCTGTTTTGCATCCCCGGCCCATTGATCGGGATGCTGATCGTGCAAATATTTCAGCTTCCGGTCCCCGGTTTTCGCTTTCTGTATGAGATGACGATCCTGCCGACGGTGCTAGCGATGTCGGTCCGCGCGAGCACGATTGCGTATTGGATCTTGCGATCCGGGTACCACGGTATTGCCGATAACGTGTGGCTCAGCGCCCGGTTGGACTTAAGTCTTGGCCGTCGTTTCTGGCGGATCGACCGACGATTGATGGCCCGCAGCGTTGCGATCGCCATATTGACCGCTGGCATCATTGCCTCGGGCGACGTTCCGGTCACGTTGCCGGTCGCCCCCCCGGGGGTGTCCACCGTGGGGACACGCTTATTTGGGTTATTGCATAGCGGTGCCCGTTATCAGGAAGCCGCGTTGGCATTGTGGTATTTGGGCTTCATCGGGATTGGCATCACGGTGATCCGCACCTTGACCCGTATCCGTTATGCTAGAATCAAGTAACGCGTGGTGTATAGACTTTTCAAGTAGAGTCCACGTTCTTCCCTACACGCGATCCCACCCGCTCCCATCCCACCCTTGGTCCGAACCGCCATGCACTCACGAATTCGCACTGCGTTTGCTGTTGGTCTCCTTGTTTTTACGTCGCACGCTACGGCAAACGACCGGCGTGATTCTCCCCAAAACACGGCTTCCGAGACAATTGTGGATACTCGCAGCGGTGATCAACTTGTTAACGAGTACTTTCGCAGCGAAACCGAAAAGATCACCGCAGCGAATTTCGCAGATATCAAAACGCTCGAAGACTGGGAAAACCGTCGCCAGGGTTACCGCGAGCAATTGCACGAGATGCTCGGACTATCACCGCTGCCCGAACGGACGCCGTTATCGCCGGTGGTCACCGGTTCGGCGACCGCCGAGGACGTCATTGTCGAAAATATCCATTTCCAATCGATGCCCGGAGTGTATGTGACGGGCAATCTATATCGTCCCGCGAAACAAGAAGGCCCGCTGCCAGCGATCCTTTACGTTTGCGGTCATGGCAAATCAAAGAAGGATGGAATCAGCTATGGCAACAAAACCTACTATCAATATCACGGCGCTTGGTTCGCCCGTAACGGCTATGTCTGCTTAACCATCGACACGATCCAGTTAGGCGAAATCGAAGGGATTCATCACGGTACTTATCGCGAGGGTGCATGGTGGTGGAACAACCGTGGCTACACCCCTGCCGGTGTCGAAGCTTGGAACGGCATCCGGTCATTGGATTACTTGCAATCACGTCCCGAAGTCGACGGCGAACGGATCGGTGTCACCGGTCGCAGCGGAGGAGGTGCGTATTCGTGGTACCTCGCGGCGCTGGACGAACGCGTCAAGGCCGTCGTTCCAGTTGCCGGCATCACATCACTCAAAAACCATGTCGTCGACGGTTGTGTCGAAGGCCATTGCGATTGCATGTACATGGTCAACACCTATCGTTGGGATTACCCGATGGTCGCCGCGCTGGTCGCACCGCGACCGCTGTTGATCTCGAATACCGATAAAGATTCCATCTTTCCGCTCGATGGCGTGGTCGATGTCTACAGCAAAGTACGTTCAATCTACAAGCTTTACGACAAGGAAAAGAACGTCGGGTTGCACATCATCGATGGTTCAATCGCCACCTGCGTTCGGACAACGACCTGATTGACAAAACCGCGACGCCGTTTTTCGACATCCAGCAGTTAAAGGTTTTCGATTCGTTACCTGCGGATGAACGAGTGACCACGATTCATGAAACGTTTGTGCCAAAATGGTCGTCCGATACTGCTGCCAAGAGCAGTAAAGAGACATCGCAACAGCGTGATGTATGGATGGCGTCGCTGAAAAGTAAAACGTTCGGCGGTTGGCCCGAAATTGCAGATTCACTCGATACGAAGACGATCGCCGAGCATGAAGTCGATGGGATGAAAGTGGCGGCGATCGAGTTCACGTCGCAGTCGCCTTACCGTTTGACGATGTTCGCTGTGACGCCGAAGTCATCAGAGCAGGCGAAAGCGGTAAACGTGGTCGTACTGGACCAACAAGCGTGGCAAAGCGTTGCTGCTGGATTGGCCGCCCAGTTGCCGGAAACGCTTCCCGGCGTCACGCCCGACGAGCAAGAATGGAAACGGTTGCAAGTCGACTCGGCAACCGCACCGACCGTATATGTTGCTCCTCGCGGTGTGGGGCTAACCGAGTGGTCTCGCGATCCCGTGAAACGGACTCACATCCGCCGCCGGTTCATGTTGCTCGGCCAAACCGCCGCGGCAATGCAAATTTATGACGTCGTGCGAGCGATGAAGGCGATTGAGACGTTGTCGTCCTTTAAAAACGCGGAATTGACGCTCCATGGCGATGGGGACGCGGCCCACTGGTCTCTGCTGGCCTCCCTTTTCAACGACCGTGTGCACCAAATCTCGCTGACCGATTTGCCTTTACGCAACCGTGACGCTCCCGATTTGCTGAATATCAGCAGGTTTACCGAATTGCCTCAAATTGCTTGGATGGCCGCCGATCGAGTGCAGAGAATGGAACTGAGCGGGAGCAACATGGAGCAATGGAAACGTGAGTTTTCTGCGATCGAGAAGGACGACTCGAGCGTCACTTTTGCCAAAGTGCCGTCAAATTGACGATGAATTCGGACAATTTTCACTGAACGTCTTTGCTAGTACCCAGGGCTCC
>CAXBHV010001038.1:0-3369 GCA_963974855.1 uncultured Rhodopirellula sp.
GGTCGAAACCACGAGTCCGAGATCTGGATCCGAAGCGTCGAGCGATCGAACCGCGACTGGATCCGAACTGTCGGCCAACGCGACACCGCGTCCATTGCCATCGATGGCAACATCCGACCACAGTTCCGAGGAACCGTTACCTGACAAATCGACCGCGCTGACGATGCCGGAAACGGGGTCTACGATCCAAGCAGAATCGCCACCTGCTTCACCACCAATGACCAACAAGTTGCCATCGGGCAACGTTTGCAGTTTCGTTAAATGAGTGCCGACGGAAATCGTTTCGGTTTCCGCCGCTGCCAAATCAGCGACTTCGACGCCCGTTTCGGTCAACACATAGGCACTTCGATCCCCTGCCGCCAACAATGCCAGTGCATCGTCAATGGAAGCGGTTTGAGTCTCGATGGTTGCTTTGAACGGAAATAGCTGTGTTTGGACGCTGGTGCCATTGAATAGTCGAACTTGGTAATCACCATCGGTCAGGTCGTCGAAACGAAACGCACCGGCACCATCGGCAACCGCGATTTTTTCGCCTTTCTCGAGCACCGAGTTATTATTGGCATCGATGTAGACCAAACGCTTCGGGAGGGACTGTTCGCTCGCTTCTTGGCGAAAGGAATGGTCCAAATCATCAAAAACCACCCCTGTAATCGCGGCGAGAACGCGACGGTCGCCAAGATGCTCCACAATAGGACGACGCCGAACGCGAATCCGTCCGCTTTTCAGGGTTTGTTTGTTGGATGATCGACGTTTGGTCATCTTGTTTAATTCTCGGTAGGACTTGTCGCGATCTCTGTTTTGCCTGTGACACTTTTCCAAAAGCATTTGACAGGCAAGCACAGTCGGTTGGAAGCAGCCAAACGGGGAAAAGTTCCCTTGAAACAGCCTTATTGGGGGAGAACCCAAGCACAACGAAGTACGATGAAATCAAATCGACGACGTTGGGGATCACCACATGCAGATTAAGTCTGTTTATCATAAGCACCGGGTCGACCATTTAAACGGCAAATAGCCGTAAAAACACGCCGAAATGCGTTCGCATCGTCAATAAGAACGCGTAAACTGCAGGCGTTGAGCCCGGGTAATCCCGAATTTCAGTCGGGCTTTTTCCAGTTCCAGTTCATTTTCTCCAAACCCGCCAATCAAATGCGGGAGGCGTTTATGTTGAATTCCATCCAAGTTTGCCGCCAAATCGTTGCTTTTGCTGCGTTCTCTTTGGCCACTATCGCCTTCATTTCACCGCTTTATGGACAAAGCGACGAATACTATGAATCGATGGAGAACATGGACATGGAATACGGCGGGCAATCGCAACAATCCGCTCCCACGTCGATATTTTCCTCGATGAATCTCGCTCCCCTGATGGCTGCTACGATCCCTGCGATGGAGGACAAACGTCCACTTCTAAAGAAGCAATGCGACGAGGCGTTCTTAGATGGACGGATGGCGACAGCACTGGAATTGTTCTTTGGCAACTTGGTGATTGAACCGGCAAAGGCCAGCGAGCAACTGCAAAGCGTCAAATACAGTGCGATGCTGAAACGTCCCATTTGGCAAATTCGTTGGGGAGTCTCACTCGCCGTGCGAGGTGACGATGCCGGGGACAAAGGAGCGATTACCGAAAGCTCGGGCGGGAATCGAGGAAACTCAGGTTTTCGCGGAGAAGACTTCGGCTCGGACGAATTTGGCATGGACGAAGGGATGATGGGCCGCGGTGGCAACCCAGCTGGCGAAGCCATCTTGGACCAAACCGCCGAAGCCGAGCTTCAAGAGGCACTTGGGTTGGTCGCGGAGGTCACGGCCGAACAATTTTCGCTGCGATTTTCTCGAGGCGATTTCGGTCTGGCACTCTCTGCGATCGCGCCGCCTCCCCCGGTCGTCGAAATCGCTGCTAATAATGCCGGCGATTCGTCCGATGGAGGCATGGACGATTCGATGGAACGGGAGCGAATGGAACGAGAGCAGATGGAGTATGAACAGATGGAACAGGAACGAATGGACATGGAAGGATCGATGTCATCCGATTCCCAGTTTGGCGGCAACAAAGCCGCCGCGATGGAACCACTAGAGCCTTTGGACAATACCCCTAAAATCGACGCTAACCTTGAGCCGTTTCCGATGTGGAAGCCTGGGATTGTCTACCTCGGTTCGGTCAGCTCAGCTGAATCGACAAAGAAAGCCAAAGCCCACGACATCGATTTCATTTTGCATTTTGATGTGGTTTTGAAAGAAGGTCGCGAAGGAATGATTCAGAATATTTCTCGCTGTCGCTTGCTCCGTGTTGCCGATGGCAAGACGCTGGGCCTTTCGAAACCTTGCGATAGCATCGAAGTCCAACGTCCAGGCACCATCGCGCGGGATTATGTCACTGAGCAAATATCCAATCTGTTTGCGATCATTGATCGCCAAATGGTGCTTTCAGAGATGCCGAAGCTGTCACCCGAAATTGCCAAGCGACGTGTCGCGTCCCTCTTCTCTGGCACAAAAGCGGATCGCATCAAAGCACTCGCCGAAATCCGGCTCTATCAATCCCAGCAACTCATCAGCGACGAGGATGTTGAGAAAGCGTTCTACATCGTCGGGGGGGCCGATGGAATGAAAATGTTGCATGGCACGAAGGATGATCAAATTGCCACCGTGCACGAGTGGGTGACCGAGGCATTGACGCGAGAAGAATAATCCACGCTGAATAGACCACGCTCTCGCAGCCCGTTTTTTCCCTTCAGCAAATTCTCTGCCGCACAATTTGCATGACGATCCTCGTCATGCAAACAGTACGGCAGAGATGGCAAAAAAGGTAGTGGGTGTTTCCGCTATCCCAGGCGGTCGAGCGACGTCTTCGCAAGGGGCGACGTAGGTCGAGGGCTTCAAACCCGTCAACCGTATCACATCGCCACCGGCATCAAAACATCCGCAGCCGGTGTTAGACGCACGTTCTTGCAGCGTGACAATTGGAATTGGCGAGGAGCTTCGCGGCAAAGGCATAAGCCCAAGAAGCGATAGCTGCCCATAAACCGAATCGGGCTGACGATTCGGTGAGTTTGATTGCCATCGGCATCGACATAATCCATTTCGATGACGTAGTTGTCACAGTCGTGCATGGCGCGTCGCAAAATCGTGTTCATAGGTACCTCGAAAGAAATTAGGAGAAGTCGTTTGCTTGACTACTTCTAATATTCGTGATGCCTTTGACACGTCAGGTCACGCCTAGGAAAAAAAATTTCCAACTGAGAAAAGAGGGCTAAAACACGTGCTTCTCGGTATTAGAAACCACTGGTTCCCAGGCTCCTGCCTAACGCCGTGAACGATTTTTAGGCTGCAAATTACAGCATCTGCGTTTCGTAGCTACGCTCGCCAGAGCGTGGATTG
>CAXBHV010001039.1:0-3368 GCA_963974855.1 uncultured Rhodopirellula sp.
TACGCTAGATCTCGATTCGAGCCCGAATTAGGTTGGAAATGTGGGATAGGCTTCCAGCCTGTCATCGGTCCTGCATCAGCCTGTCATCGGCTTCAAATCCTGCTTCGGCAAGCGTGTTTGTCGGCCATGTTAAGGGTTGCCATAGTTGACATTGGCGTCGCAGAGCGGGACATTAGGGGGCTGTGACGCTTCCTTGATCGATTCGCTTTGACACCGCAAGTGTTTTAGCCTGAGCTTGCTTCCCGTACGGACCTGAGCTTGCCTCCCCTTTGGAATTGCACCCGATGTTAAAACTTGCCCTCCTTGCTCAAGAGTTGCCTAGTGCGACGGTGCCGATTTTGATCGGTGCGTTGGTTTTGTTCGCTGGGATGATGGTGTTGTTATTTGTGTTCGCAAGCTATTTCGGTTTGTGGATTCAATCGCAACTGACTGGTGCGAACATTTCGATCTTCAACCTGTTGGGGATGACGTTCCGAAAGGTCAACGCCCGCAGCATCGTACGCAGCAAAATCATGGCGACTCAGGCAGGTCTAGAAGATCCTGAGATCACCGGCGAAGCGCTCGAAGCACACTACTTGGCCGGCGGTAATGTCCAACAGGTCATCCGAGCTCTGATTGCAGCAAAGAAGGCGAAGACGATCTCGCTGACCTTTCGCGAAGCCACGGCGATCGACTTGGCAGGCCGTGATGTTTTGGAATCAGTGCAAACCAGTGTGTATCCGAAGGTTATCGATTGCCCACCGCGTGGATCGGTCAAACCGTCGCTTGATGCAGTTGCCAAAGACGGCATCCAGTTGAAAGTGAAGGCACGTGTGACCGTGCGTGCAAACTTGCAACAATTGATCGGCGGTGCGACCGAAGAAACGATCATCGCTCGCGTCGGTGAAGGGATCGTCAGCGCGATCGGCAGTGCAACTAACCACAAAGCCGTGCTTGAAAATCCTGACGTGATCAGTAAAGCAGTACTCGCGAAACGACTCGATTCGCAAACCGCGTTTGAAATCGTTTCGATTGACATCGCTGATATCGATGTCGGTGCAAACATTGGAGCTCGCTTGCAGGCCGATCAAGCGGAAGCGGATACGCAAGTTGCACGAGCTCGTGCCGAAGGCAAGCGTGCAGCCGCGGTCGCCGAAGAACAAGAGATGCAGGCGAAGATCGAAGAGAGCCGCGCGACGTTGGTCTTGGCTCAAGCATCGGTGCCTGAAGCAATGGCTGAAGCGTTCCGCAGTGGCAACTTGCATATTCTGGATTACTACAAGCTGCAGAACGTCAGTGCGGATACTGAAATGCGGAAGACGATTGCGGGAACAGGACGTCACGTGGTCGAAACCAATTATGGTAAAGACTAAGGAACGGCTGATCGCTGATTGAGCGGACGTTCCATTGAAGTCGGTTCTTCGTTGAAACGAGGGCGAGCCGACACCGAGAAAATCAAAACCGAAGAAACTATCATGGCTGGTGATCTCGAAGACTTTCTGCGTCGTGCCGCCCAGCGTCGTCAAGCGAACGCGGGCAATCAAAATCCACCGCCAGCGGCTCGTCCTGCTCCACCTCAACCCGCAGTCCCAGAGCAGCGTAAGCGTCCTCAATACAGCAACCAACGCACCGAGCGAATGATACGCGAGGTCGAAGAAGAAATTTTTGTTGCTGAAGTGGTTGAGGACGAGCCGAGTCCCTGGCAAGAACGACAGCGGAAGATCGAGGAAGCGAAGCGAGCAGCAGCCGAAGCGGAAGCGGTGGCCGCCAAAGCGATGGCCAGGGTCAAAAAAAGAGGCAGCCAAGCGACACCCCAACTCGCTCCAGGGCCGCAGATGACTGGCGACGTTGCCGCCGATTTACTGCGATTGTTGCAAAGCCCCGAGGGAATCCAACAAGCCGTTTTGCTACGCGAAATTCTCGACCGTCCCATCGACCGCTGGTAAGCCGTTCAGAGCATTTCGGTGTTTACACGTCGCTGTTGTCTTGAGAGCGTCCGACTTCGGGTCGTGATTTGCCAGGAAAGACGATGATAGCGCAATGTCAAAACTCACGCGTCGGGTTATGTTGGAAATTGCGACGCGGTCCTGTGTATAACGGGGTTAGCTAAGACGGTCGCTCTCTCACGCGTCACGCTTGCTTCTTTTTTTCGCGTCTTGCTTGAATCGGCCTCCTCGCAATTTTCTAAATTCACACACTGATCCGTGAATTTCTCCCGCGTTCTGCGGTTAAGACACCACGCTGCGATTGCGCTCCCGCGTTGATCAAGCGTCGGGTCCCGGCATTTTGGCTCGCCATTTGCCTATTCAGCACAATGCTGTGCCCGCAGGTTTTCCCCTGCGTGGCTTCTTTGTTCCTCATCCGCTCCTCTTCCGATCGAGTTTCCATGGACGTACGCGACAAGCTCGCGATCCTTGCCGACGCCGCCAAATACGATGCCTCCTGCGCCAGCAGCGGTGCCAAGAGCACTCGCCCCGGCAGCAAAATCGGCAGCACCGAGGGGATGGGAATCTGTCACAGCTACACCCCGGATGGTCGCTGTATTTCGCTGCTGAAAATCTTGTTGACGAATTTCTGCATCTACGATTGCCAGTACTGTGTCAATCGCGTTTCCAGCGATACGCCGAGAGCTCGTTTCACGGTCGACGAAGTCGTGTCGTTGACGATGGAATTTTACAAACGAAATTACATCGAAGGTTTATTCCTTAGTTCGGGGATCATTCAGAATTCGGATTACACGATGGAGCAGTTGATTGCGGTCGCCAAGACGCTCCGCACCGAACAACACTACGGCGGCTACATCCATCTGAAAACGATCCCCAATGCATCACAATCGTTGATCGAAGAGGCGGGGAAATGGGCGGACCGATTAAGTGTGAACATCGAACTGCCAACCGAAGGAGATCTTTACAAACTCGCTCCCGAAAAGAAGAAACCGCAGATCGTCAGTGCGATGCATGGGATTCGTGACAAGATCGACGAGACGAAACAAGAGCAAGCATCTGGCTTCAAGCCCCCCTCGTTTGCTCCGGCGGGCCAAAGCACGCAAATGATTGTCGGCGCGACCGAGACGCCCGATTTGGAAGTGCTGAAGACTGCGTCCGAACTGTACACGGGGCAGAAGTTGAGACGTGTCTACTATTCGGCGTACAGTCCGATTCCGCATGCCGATGCTCGATTGCCAGGGCAATCACCGCCACTGATTCGCGAACACCGTCTGTATCAAGCCGATTGGTTGATGCGGTTTTATGGATTCCAGGCGAACGAGATCGTGGCCGAAAAGGACCAGAACTTGTCGTTGGACATTGATCCGAAATTGGCCTGGGCGCTGGCGAATCGTCATTTCTTTCCCGTCGATGTGAATCAAGCGAGCCAGGAAGAGTTGTTGC
>CAXBHV010001040.1:0-3363 GCA_963974855.1 uncultured Rhodopirellula sp.
CGATGGTGCGCACATGGCAGCAATCATGGTTCACCGAAGACGGCCGACGTGTGTTGTACATCGTGCCAGAAAATCTGACCGAACAATTGCTGCCACTGCAGATCACGCCAGCACCGAAAGAAAACTTGCGTGTTTTGGTCGGCCGCATGGAAATCATGTCGCCCAGCGACGAAGCCGCGTTGACTAGTTTGGTTCGTCAAAGCATTAAACGACGCCAAGAATTTCTGCAGTCCAATGCAGCAAAGCCCAAAACAAATCAAGCATACCCCGTGCCGGCGGAGATCAAAGAATGGGGACGAATGACGGAACCAGCATTGATCCGCATTTCAAAATCGGCCGACAATGTTGAAGTTCAGCAAGAAGCCAAAAAATTGCTGGAAACGATTCGAGCAAAGTGATTCTCGCGCAAACCCCTGGCCAGCAACATGTTGACACAGAGCGGCGTTCACTCTGTTCCGGGGCCACCAAGTAGTGGTTCGCCCGGTGCTCGAATTTCCGTGTTCGGCAGCCCCTCCGGATGCTCTAGTTTGAGTATCCCGATGGCCTCCATCGCGACGGACAAATGGTGTTTTTTTGTCTCGTTGTAAAACGCGACCGCGTCACTGGGCAGTTTTGGCTTTCCGTGCAGCGGCTTGTCCGACACGCACAAAAGGGGTGCGTGGGGAATCCGATAGCGAAACCCATTCGCGGCAACCGTTGCCGATTCCATGTCGACCGCGATGCTGCGGCTGACTCGCAAATGTTCTTTCGTCCTCCGCAACATCAATTCCCAGTTTCGGTCAGCTGTCGTATACACCGCACCAATTCGATAACGCAATCCTCGTTGATCGAGTACCTGGGCGAGCGCGCGGTTCAACAGGAAACTGGGAGTAATCGGCACCGATGGCGGCAACAATTCATCGAGCAAGTAATCCGCCCGCATGTAACCTGTCGCCAACACAAAGTCTCCGATGTCTTGATGATTTCGCACGCCAGCGCAGTGGCCCACCATCACCATCGCGTCCGGTCGAAGCACCGCTAAGTGGTCGGTCAGGTTCTTGGCGTTCGATGGCCCGACGCCAATATTGACGATGCTGATGCCTTGATTGCCGACATCACGATGATGCAACGCCGGCATCTGCACATCGGATCGAGACGATCCAACGCAATAGGGAAACTGCTCCACAAACGCGTCCATGTGCATCTGGTAGTTCGTCAACAATACGAAACGCTGAAAATCCTCCGCCCGCGTCCCCGTGTAGTGCTCCAGGCGTTCGATCGATAATTCACATCGCTCGGGTCCGAACAAAAACACTTTTTTGGCAGTGAGATCAAACTCCGACTCGTCAATCATCTCCAGCAACTTCGGTGAATTCAGATCGACGCGCGGACGAGACTGGGTGATGGTGATTTCTGCTCCGAGCTGGGCTAATTTAAGCAATTCTCGGCGCAGGTACCAACGCAGTGCGCTGGGACGCGCTATCTTGCCCGACAATTCGGGATTGTGTTTAGACCAATGTCGGACCACGTTGACTTTGGAATAAAATCCGTTGTCGTACGTCTGTTCCATCCGCTCGCAGGCCAAATCGATTTGACGATGCAGTTCGTTCGCAGAAAGAGTCGGATCAATCTTTAGTGGTTCACTCATACAAACCATTTTGATTGATCGCAGTCAAAAGCAAAAGCCCCATGCGATTTATCCATTCGGGCGAAAGAAATTTCGGGGCACAGTGAGGTAGGGCCGGTTCCCACCGGCCGTTTTCTGTTACTAACCGCTGGATCCACAATCCGGCGTCCGTGGCCGGTGGGAATCGGCCCTACTGGTACTTAAGCACGCTCAGCTTTTCTTTCGGCGAATTTGCATCCGTGGATCACCCGGTTGTTTGCGATTTTCGACCTTGAAAATATCGATCGCCGTGAACAGGTCGATGAGTTTTGAATAACCTTCGACGCGCTGATCGAACGTTCCTTGCTTGGAGAGACGAGACCCCACTTGCCCGAGTGATGCCCAACCGTCTTCCCTGGCATTCTCCTTAACCGCCGTTCGTAGCAGGTTCATCGATTTGGTGTTCTGTTTCGATGCGGTGCCCGAAATTTTTGTCGGCTGGGATTGCGACTGCGGTTTCGTCTGAGGCTGCATTTTTGGTGGTGTCGCCTTTGTCCAGATAGACAAAGTGACTGCACGCATGAACAAACGGCATCGGATTCGGTCCGCAGAAGCGGTGCAGTGACCCTTTCATTATCCGTGAATCGGTTGGCGAGGGTTAACGCGGGCGCTGGGTGTACCCGCAACGGACGCGCAACGGCGATCACACCGCCCGCGGGTTCTAGCACGCGACATATTTAATGCGGCAATAACGATCCTCATTTTCCATTCGAAGATCGAGGCAAGACTGTTCCACGAGTTCACAATGAAATGAATCTGTGTGCTTCAGTACTCGATATCTACTTAGTGCATGATGATGTAAATGAATAAGCATGGCGTCGAAAGCAGATCTTGATTGACAATGTTTACCAAACCATCGAACTGTGCGCACATTTTTCATGTGACAACGCGTTGAACCTATTTCGAATAAGTAATGGAAACTAAAAATAGTGAGTAAGCAAAGTCGGATGCCAGTCTGTTTATGCGAATCGGGGCTCATGCATCACCCGCTGCAGCAGGGCGCCGTAATCAGCCGCCGTTTCGCGATCGCTGGCACAGAAACATTTTGATCCTTCAACCACTTGGATATTCATGTCAACCCATTTTCGGTCTCGACATTTGGCCATGTTGTTCGCACTACTCGCTTTCGCTGCCGGCTGTTCGGATGGCGAGGCGAAGCCAGTTGCGGACGTTAGTGAAATCGAATCGTACATCGATGACCATCCCGATGCAGCCAACCCGCCGCCCGTTGATTCGGGTCCGATGGAAGACGAATAGTTTTCCAGCGTTTTCGTGAACTCGACAATCCGTTTGCCGAACACGGAAACCATGTTTGAATTGATGACAACTTTTTCACGGCGGAATGATCTCTCCATAGATCATTGTTAGTAATTGTGTATGTGTCACCTTAGAACTTTCAAAGAGATTGCTATGCTCAAGAGTTTTGGATCGAAACGCGGATTTACCTTGGTGGAACTGTTGGTGGTAATTGCCATTATCGGTGTGTTGGTGGGGCTGCTACTACCCGCGGTGCAAGCGGCCCGCGAAGCTGCTCGCCGCATGAGTTGCGGCAACAACTTTAAGCAGATTGGGTTGGGGTTGCATAACTACCATTCGGCGTTCAATAAGTTGCCAATGCAATCGGGGGGCACGACGAATTCGTCAAACCCCGATTCGCCGAGCCCCGAAACCGATGTGGCGGGTTCGCACAATCGTATGCGATTAAGTTGGCTGGTCGG
>CAXBHV010001041.1:0-3362 GCA_963974855.1 uncultured Rhodopirellula sp.
GAAGAATCGTGGTCAACGCATAACGAGCTCCACGGTCGAGCGATGTACGACGGAGCACGAACAGCTCTAACAGTCCCGGCAAGTTCCGAATCGCATAGACAAGCACCACGATCGTCATGAGCGCGTACAGCAGGTCGCGGATGGTAACCGTTTCAATATTCTCACCGACATGGACTCGCCACAATTCGATGCGGTCAAAAATCTCGATCGCAGGTAAAACGTTGCTCCAGATCAGAGCGAAACCTGACAACGCGATCACGGTGGCCATCACGTAGACCAATTGCCGCGTCTGACGATCGAGCTTCGGCAGATCCGCCTTGTCTTCCTCTTGAAGTTCGATACCGATATCAGTGGGCAAACCTTCGGCGGAAGACGCTTGCAACGCGGCAAGTTTCTTTTCACGCATCTCACGTGCTTGCCGTCTTGCGACGTCGCGGTAATGCAGACTCAGCCATCGAAACGCCAATGCCATAACGAGTAGCAACATCACGAGTAGCAGAATCGACGTTTGCATCAACTTGCCCAAGTTGAATGCAGTATCGAGGTAACCGGCAAGTGCCAGCACGGCAAAAACAAGTGGAAACCCGGTCAGAACCAGCCAGATTACGCGGCGCCATCGGTACGCCATCGAATCCGGATTGTCACGCCGAACTTGGTTGAAAATCGGACTATTTACGGAGAAGATTACGTTGTGGAAGATGGCCGTGACCAGGAACAACGCGATCGAAGTTAATCGCGATGCCGCGGAGCGAAGCTGCGAATCGGGATGCTCGTAGAGGGACAACATCAAGAAAATTAAGACACCTCCGATCGCGGTATACCAACGCAGGTGGAACCGTAGCATTTTGCGGATCGAATCGTCCCAGGCGAAATGTGCTTCCGCCAAGCCTTTGTTTCGACAAACCTCTTTAATCAGTTCTCGGGACGCAATGAACAGCGCCGTGACGCCAAAGGCGTTGCCGATTCCGAGCACGAACGGATCGACTCCGAGATTGCCCTGCAGCGACCAACCTACGAATCCAAAGAACGCGGGCCAAACACAAGCCAGAACGATGGAAAAAAAGAGTGCGGAAGCAGTACAACGAAACGTGGCGTTGGTCCGCATCGCATCTTCACCGAACTCGCGTACCCAACGCCGCAAACGTGATCGATAGAACACCAGGGTCAATACGGTGAGCACTCCAATCAGCGAGCTGAGCGGACGTGAAAGAAAGCTCCGCACCAATTGGTCATACACTTTTTTCCAGTTTTCGATATCGGTCAACCAGCGGGCGGCAGTCGGCAGATATTCGAGTTCAGAAACAGAGAATATGGGTGAACTGCGAATCCAGAACACATTTTTATCCACAAAGTCGATGTACTCATCGATTGCACCGCGAAGTTCGCGACGCTGAGTGTCAGCGGTCAGCATCGTTTGCAAGATGGAGTTTTGAGCCTGGATCGTGGCCGCCAGCAATTCCTTGCGTTTCTTCAGAAGCGTGAGCTCGGTATCGTCCTCGGGCGTGTCAGTGGGGATCGCTGCAATTTGCTGCTCCACTTTCGCAGATTCATCTTCCAATTCAAAAACGCTGATTTGATGTTCTTGGATCTTTTCTTGCAAATCAGCTCGCGGGCGGAATTTGGCACTCAGTTCTTCAAAATCTCGTCGTTTATTGCGTAGCATCAACCCGAGAGCGTCGGTCAGCCCGACCGCTTCAAGCCGCTCTTGCGAAACCTTCAAGGCGTTTTTGACGTCTTCATAAGCTTGTTGGGTTTCGGTCAACCGAGTCAGTGCTCGGGATGACTCACCCACCAATTTTTGATGTCGCTCGGTGACTTCGATATTGCTTTGGGCCAGCGGTTTGAGTTCTTCTGGAACTTGTTGCAGATCATTGCGCAACCCCTGCATCGTGTCAGCAACCTCACTGCGTTGACGCTGCGTGAGCGCAGTCTGCAGGGCGTCGAGGTCGCTGCGAAGTTGCGCGGTTTGTCGCTCGGACAATTGACGCTGCAGCGGTAGCAGGTCGTTGGTGGCAAGGTAGGCCGCTTGTTCCTTCTTAAGTTCCTCGATCTTCTTTTGCAGTGCTTGTCGTTTTGATCGCAGCTGAATCGTGCGAGCCTGAGTTTGCGCGGCAGGCTCACTCGGCAACGCGGGCCCAGCAAGTTGTTTGTCGACTTGTTCTAAGTCCTTTTCGGCTTGGCTGATTTCGGCAGGAATTTCCCCGAGTCGTTTTTGTCGGCGAGCTGGTTCCGCAGTAAGTTTGCCATCGTTGCCGCTCGTATTGCTGAGAGCGAGTTGAGTTTCAGCAATTTTTTGTTTGATCGTTTCGACGGTGGAATCGGGATCCAGCGCCCATTTGACCACCTCATTTGAGTCGATCTCGGACTTGATTTGCTTCATCCGCGCCGGCGCGTCGGTCGCCATCAATTCAAGCTGCTGGATGTTTTTGTCGCTCGCTTCCGCCGCACTGAGATTCTGTTTGGCTTGCTGATACAACTCTTCGAGCGCCGTTTTTAGCGTGGCATCAAGACTGTCGTTTGCGGCGAGCGATGCGAGTCCCGATTCGATGGTTTTCGCATCAACGGCGTCCTTGTTTTCAAGCGGATTGTCGATGGCAGTCGCAACCAGAGCACTCGATTCGGAATTTTGACCGAGTGATACCGAGGGGCGGGCAGTCGCAAAGAAGGCGATAAAACACGCGACGAGCACGCTAAGGTTCAGAGGACACGCCGTATTGTATGAACAAAGGCCGCGTCTGGCCCCACCGTTGGCTGTAAATTGCATTTTGTAAAGAACGAGGGTTGGCGTGTTAGAAGAGGTTGCGAATACAAACTGTCATCGAAACCGAGCAACCGTGCAACCTAGATGCCAATCGGGGCGAAAGAATTGTTGAAGATCCATCAAGGATTTCAACCGCAGATGGGATGCGGCCCGCGAGCCGCATGATCGATGAGCCCAAAAATCCCGCGCCGCAAAATGGCGATAGCAAAAAGAACGCTGACGCCGCTACCGCGGCAGGGTGGTGATTTTTTTTTGCTCTAGCTGCGGAGCAGCGGTAGCTAACTCTATCGCAGCGATTCTTGCTGCAGCGTATGCCACAATCGCGTGATCTTGTCCGAGGCGCGACGCAACAGTGGGTCGGTCCGGTAATCCAATTCCACCTCGACTCGCAATCCGGCCGGCAGCACGTCGGCAGACTCGGCATCCAAGCGGACTCGGCCGACAAAATGAGGTTCAAGGAGTCGGATGTCCGTTTCGGACTGAGATTCAGCTTCGGAAGATTGCCTCTGGACGCTCAACGGACCGCCTTCGAGTGACGACAGCGATGCCACGACCAGTTGGTCAGTCGCACGTGGCTCGAGTTTCTCAAACAGTGCCTTGG
>CAXBHV010001042.1:0-3362 GCA_963974855.1 uncultured Rhodopirellula sp.
CTCGTTCTGGTCTGGTCGCAACGTGTGCAGCTTTGCCGAGGCAAAGCGAATCGGTGTCCAGCGTGCGACGTCGTCCGACCATTTTGTCGCCAGTCGGTTTTGCAAACACTCGACCACATCGCGGTAATGCATCGCGTCGGTCCGCCAGCAGCCACTGCGAGTGTCATGCATCCACAGCGGTTCATTCCACAATCGCTCGACCAACCGCTTTTCAACGCCCGAGAGCGTCAACGTCCCCTCCTGAAACGCAAGCCGCGTCGGCGCTGAAACGGGAGCGAGTGCGTTCATGGTTGATAGATCATAGGTTGGCGTCTGTAGCGGACGACGGTGACTGGACGAGAGATCGAACCACCCCGCCGATGACGGCGGTTAAGTAACCGGGGACCATCAATAGCAAGCTAATAAATGGAGCAACCAGTGCAGTGGAAAAACCCGCTGCCAGCTCGGCAGGTTTTGGCGCCGAACTGCTCATTGCAATCACGGTAAACGCAGAGATTGCACCCTGGAAAGCGGCAAACAGACCGATCAACAAAGGGATGTGAACCACCAGAACGAGTGCCGCAGCCGCCATGGCTCCCTTGCCGCGAACCACAATCATCAACGCGACAACGAAGCTCAAAAATGCTGCCAAAGGCAACAGCACGAGGTACGCTGGCCCAAGTGAGACAAACATCCACTGCAGCAAAGACTGTTGAACGGGTTCGGCTTCGTGCATTGATGCTTACCTCGCAAATTGCAGTGAATCGGATATCAACGCCGATTCGAGCATTGAGAATTGGTCATCCAGGATACCACGGGGGGCATTCGGGGTAAAATTCACTGCGTGTTGCGTGTCGTGTGAGGGCTGTAGAAAAGGCTAGAAAACCTAGGACGCTAAATCGAGTGCAGGTGCATTCTTCCTCGCTAGTAGCATGCTAATTTACACCGGACTTGCCCGATTGGTTATGAAATTGTCCGCTTCATCTTAACTTCGTGCAGTTCCCGATACATATCGCTCTCGAAACGGTCTGAAACTGCCTCGTGGATGATCATAAAACCTAGCTTCTCAAAGACTGGAACATTTCCGGTTTCCTTAATCGTATCCAGAACGACGGCAGTGCGAGCGGTGGATAGTGCATGCGAATCGATCCAATCTAACAGGTGGCGGGCGATGCCCATTTGTTGAAAGTGGGGGTGAACAGCCAGCCCAATCACATGCAAGTGATCTTCGTGACTGTCGAATTGAACCGTGGCAACGACTTGATGGTCCAACTCAGCGACGAGCCGTGTCCCTTCCTTCGGATGAAGGGACTGGTCGGTGACGGTTTGGGAATTGGGGCGGTAGATCGCTCGCAATGGGGTGAATGCCGCGTTGAACACCGCAGCCATCGCGTCGTCATCCTCGGCCGTCGTCATGCGGATCGTGATGGAAGGTTGCATTTGCTCCTCAGCCAAAGCACCATGCTAGCAAACCAGCGATGCTGGAATTTGACCTATTTGCGACACTTCTCGTTGAACGCCACCACTGGTTCCCCGGTTCCTACCTGGGAACCCTATGAATTGCAGGCTCCCGCCTGCCGAGCGAGAAAACACGAGGCAGGAGCCTCGAAAGCAGTGCGTTCCCAGGCAGGAGCCTGGGAACGAGCGTTTTTAGCTGGCGATTACCGAGAAGTGTCCTATTTGCTACGGGTTTTGCCGTTCAATTCGGCTCGACATTCTGTCTTTCAAGTTAGGATGGAATTGTGCTACGGTTCCAATGCGCGAACCCCTTTACTCGAATTCCTTCTGTTTCTTGGCTCCTATGTTAGGCGAATACCACGTCGGCCGCTGTACTCGAAATTGCCATTCGCTGCACCGCCCGTTGCGCGAAGGCGAGTGGTATTACTCGGTCGTGATGGAATCGGGCGACGATTACGTTCGCCGCGACTTTTCTGCCGAAAGCTGGAAAGGACCGCCTGAGGACGCGATCGGGTGGTGGAAAAACCGGATGCCCACGGCTTCGGAAAAGAAGCTTGTGCTGGCGCCGCCGGAAGTCTTGATCGACCTGTTACGCCAGATGGGGAACTTCCCCGACAAAGCAAAAACACGTTACTTGCTTGCGATCATGTTGATGCGTAAACGTCTGGTGCGTCCTTGGGAAGGCACAGCCGATGACTCGCTCGAAGAGGGTGCGATGAGATTGGAAGTGCTTGCCGATCACTCGACGGTCGATGTCATGCCCTGCGAGATCAACCGCGCCGAATCCGACTCGATTCGTGACGAGCTAAACGATTTGCTCTATTGCGAAGCCGATGTGGTTAGCGCTGACGACGAACCCTCAACCGAATAACGGTCCCAGGAGAAAAGCAAGGATGCGAACATGGCTGTGGATCGGAACGTTGATGATCTGTTTTGTCTCCGGTGGAGCGACTTGCGCCCGCCGCGAGGCCCCGATGCCGTTCCCGCCGCCTCCGGTTGCCTTTAGTGAGATACCCAGCTTGGACGAGTTGGCTGCGGTCATGAACCGCACTAGTTCGATCCAACAATTGTCGACCAACACCGCGTCGGTGGAAGTGTTGACGATGCCCAATATTCCCAAGCTAAGTGCCACCCTGAGTCTACAGCGCGAGCGTCGCTTTCGCTTACGCGCCAGTTTGCCGATCGTACTTGGGGCGGGGATGGATATGGGCAGCAATGACGAGGTGTTTTGGTTCGAAGTTCCTGAGGGAATGTCCAAAACGCTCTATTACGCCGAACACGACAAGTACCGCCAGCAGCTCCAACGGGCAATTATACCCGTCGATCCAACATGGATCATGGACGCGTTGGGATTGGTTCAGTTGGATCCCGCAACCGTCGTCAATGGTCCCGTCAAACGTGACGATGGCAAGCTGGAAATTCGCAGCGTCATCCAAATGCCTGATGGTTTGTATCAACGTGTCTACTTGATCGAACCCTCCGCTGGCTACGTGACAAACCAGTTCTTGTATTCCCCCGACAATCGCTTGATCGCTCAAAGTACCGCGACCAATCATCGCTACTATGCCGAGCATCAATGTGCATTGCCGCATCAAGTCGAACTGAATCTGACGCCCGCGATGGGGCCGCCTTTGGGGATGAAAATTACGATTGGTTCATACGCCGTGAATCAACTGCTGAGCGGGGACCCCCAGCTATTCACGATGCCGCAAAACGCGTCTCAGAAAGTCGATCTGACCACGTTGTCTGCAACCGCAGTCGCGCCACCCGAATCAACTCAGTACACCGCGGATCTTCGCATGGCGATGCCGCTGCGGGGAACGATGAGGTAATCGGTTATTGAATCGCTATGATTGCGACTCGATTTGCCTCGGCTTGTTTTTGGCATGGGTCAGCAACACGTGGACTTTGGATTCGTCAATCTC
>CAXBHV010001043.1:0-3361 GCA_963974855.1 uncultured Rhodopirellula sp.
GAAGGAGGCGTTAGTAACCCATCGGGCCACCAGCCTTGGTCGAGCGGCCCCAGATGAAAGACCGTCTTGCCATTTAACGTGAAACGATGGTGGCCGTCTTTGTCGACCGTGCGTCCGACTTCGCGGATTCCGACATAGGATTGAACCTCGTCCACCTTTTGGCCCAATTCATCAAGCACCACGACGCTCAAATCATAAAGATATGGCGAATCGGGTGACCACAATTTTGCTTGGCTGACTTCCGCAACGAAAACCTCGTCCGTGCCAATCGTTTGGGAAGCCACAAGCTTATCGCCATCGACCAGACTGATTCGAACCTTTTCACCGGAAACCGGTTTACCTGCCAAGTCGACCTTGACGGTCACTTTGGCTTGCTCCGGCGAATCAGTGATCGCAGAGTGTATTTTCAGATCATCAATGTGACGCTGTGCGACTGTTTCGAGCCAAACGGTTTGCCAAATCCCTGAGACTTGGGTGTACCAAATTCCGTGTGCATGAATGACTTGTTTGCCACGAATTTGCGATCCTTCGGTTTCGTCTTCGACACGGACAACGAGCTGATTTTCGCCCGACTTTGCCGCATCGGTGATGTCCAGCGAAAATGGGTTGCTGCCGCCGACGTGTTTGCCAACCGAGGTTCCGTTGACAAAAACTTCACAGCGATAATCAACCGCTTCGAAATTCAGCTTCAACCGTTCGCCTTGGTTCACGTCGGCTTGGAACGTGCGGTGGTACCACAAGGCTTCGGTATCACTCAGCAGTCGCCCAACGCCCGACAATCGTGACTCGATCGCAAAGGGAACCAGGATCTCGCCGTCCCATTTTTGTGGGGACTCGGTTTGATCCACGCCTGTGATTGCGTAATCCCAGTGACCGTTCAAGTTGGTCCAACTTGGATTTTGCAGACGGGGTCGCGCCAACGCGGGACGAGGATACTCGGTCCATGCGTTGTCTGCAGTCACTTCCTCGCCCCACTTGGTGATCAAGTCTGACTTGAAGGGGATCGTGTTCCGCTTTGGCTTGGGGAGCTTGGGAATATGGTTGGCATCGATCAGGTGCACGTCGATGGATTGGCCACCCGTGGTTTGGTGGCAGTGCACCGCAATCAGGTTGCTGCCCTTTTTGATTGCAGCCGCCGCATCGGCATCCAACGGAAACACTTTGTGGTGGTCGATGTAACCGGTCACAGCAAGTACTTTTTTGCCGTTGAGATAGACTTCGACATCCTCGTCGTGATGCATATAGATCGCGGGTTGAGCGGGGACCGCATCGAGTTCAACCGATTGTCGCAACCAGATATCGTCGGTATTCCACTCGGAGGAAACACGCGCCCCGGGCGTGGACCGCGTACCAAATCCGCCGACGCCTTGTGCCCATCGAGAATCATCAAACCCGACTTCGTACCAATGAGCTCGCGGTTTTTTGGTGGTGAAACGCCACGACGTCTCTTTGATCGTTTCGTTGCTGGTCGGCGAATCTGCCATCGATCGTTGCGATGGCAACACGCTGAAGAGCAAGACAAAGATCATGAACGCGGCACTGGCCACGCCCATCGGCGGGAATAGTGGACGTGTCCGGTTGAGGGGGGCATTTGCGAATAAAGACTGATGGTGCACGTTGAGTTCCTCGCTTGTTGGGGATGGAGGCGATCGACCAGGTCGGAAAGGTTTCCAAAAACGGATTTCCAAACGGCCTGGCTCTGAAGACAAAATAACTCAGTTTGTCGATTCGGTAAATGTGCTATTTTGCTTTTTAGTTAGTGTTTTTGCGTTTCTTGAAACGCAAGATAGCTTAGCGATCCCGGGTCCCGCGAGTCCTTTTTAAGACAGTTGTGTTAAGGGAAGCAGCGTTTTCTCGCAATATCGCCCACCCGCTTGTTCACACGACTGCAGGATTTATGATGTCCGCCGAATCCATTCCCCTGCTTCCATTGCCTTCTTTAAAGAAAGAACAATCCCCATGAAGGTCAACGAATATTTCGACGGCAAAGTCAAATCGATCGGTTTCGAGAACAGCGAAGGCCGCGTGACCTCTGGGGTGATGGCGGTCGGCGAGTATGAGTTCGGAACGAGCGAGAAGGAACTGATGAAGGTCGTTTCAGGCGAACTGAAAGTCAAGCTTCCCGGAGCAAGTGAGTTTGCATCGTTCAAGACCGGCAGCGAGTTCCGTGTCGACGCCAATCAGAAATTTCAATTGAAGGTCGACGAAGCCACCGCCTACCTCTGCTTCTACAGCTAGGCAGGGCGTGCTGGGGAACAGAGACGCGAGTTACCTCTCCCGAGCGTCAGCTTGGGAGCGACCGTGTTAAGATTTGGCAATAGTCGCTTATCAAAAAACTAAATTTTTGATTCGATGTTTCGCCTCGATGCGCAGCATCGAAGGACATAGGGGGCTCCTATGGGAGTCTGGCTGCGTGTATGTTTGAACCCTTGTACCGAGCGGCAACGCTCGAGTACGTAGGCAGTCGACGAGCGATTTCGGTCGTTGGTCGGCTGCCGTTTTTTCCAAATACTTCGCTCGATCCCCGGCTCGACGCTTGTTCGGGCTCGGCAAAATGGGGCCGCCCCTTCCGCATCGCCGTCACATCGGCCTCAGATGCTGGCGCAGGCCAATGTGACGGCGACGCGAAAGGGGCTCTTCAACCGTTATTTCGTTGGTGGACTGATCAGACCATCGCGGCGAACTTTGAAGCGTCAAACGTTTCTTGATTACGAACCATCTGATTGAGTGTCGAAAGAAGCTTTCGTACGCAAGCGATCATCGCCAGCTTGTACGGTTTCCCTTGCTTTCTTAGACGTGTGTAAAAGGCTTTGAGCCGCTCGTCGTACCGCCGAGCTGATAACGCTGCCATGTACAATGCACAGCGGACCGATTGACGACCACCACGCACCATTCGTTTACCATCCTTGGTGCCACTTTGCTTAGCCATCGGCGATACGCCCACTAACTTCGCAATCTCTTTGCGATTGAGTTGCCCCAACTCAGGCAGCGCAGTCAGGAGCACATTGACCGTGACCTCGCCCACGCCGGGGTGGCTCTTCAAAATCTGCACTTTGGGCTCTTGCTTTGCCAGCTCTTTGAGGATCTCGCTGAGCCGTTTATCAACGCGATTTAGCTGGTTTTCGATGTTGCGCAGCATCTGTTTTAGCAACTTGCGAGTCTCTTTGTCGGTGGTATGCAGCAACCGCGATCGTTCTTGAGCCTGCATCTTCAGAAGCGATACCCGACGATGAACCATCGCGGTGTGATGCTTCTGTTGCTCGCTGCGTCGGACTGCCAAATGGACCGGAACGTCCTGACCAAATCGACAAATCATCGCTGCATCAATCGTGTCGGTCTTCTCAAGCCATCCATGGCCCTT
>CAXBHV010001044.1:0-3355 GCA_963974855.1 uncultured Rhodopirellula sp.
GGTGATGATTGGAAGAATTGCCTCAAGCGTTCCCGATTGCGTCCTCGCCTGTCCGATTGCCTGTCCCTACCCGCCGCTTTGATTTGCATCCCTCTGCACCAGCCCCCTCCTGCACTATGGATTCATCGCTCACTGACGCTGAAGACTGCGAGATCTTGGATAAGAACCGCGGCGTGATCAACGTCAGTCCTCACGCGATGGTTTTGAATGTCGCTAAACCGTTCGGTTGCTCAATCCGTTGTCTGCTCGCCGCAGGTTTCATTTGGTTCGTTCCGGCGATTGCTACTGCGGGTGAACCTGTCGACTTTGTGACCGAAGTTCTGCCGATTATTCAACAGCATTGTATTCGCTGTCATTCGCCCGGTATCGACAAAGGAGATGTCTCGCTGGCGACGGCAGAAGATTTGCTGGACAATGACTACATCGTTCCTGGCGAGTCGGACGCGAGTCCGCTGGTCGATTTGATCGTGGCAACTGAGGGCGGACTGCCAGAAATGCCCCAGCAAAGCAAACCGCTTCCCGAACGGGAAGTGCAAACGATTCGCGATTGGATTGATCAAGGAGCGAGTTGGCCCGACGACGTCGTGATCCATGAGAAATCCAAGGCCGACAAAACGTGGTGGTCACTGCAACCGATCCGCAAAATTGTCACCACAAAGACGAGCATCGACGAGTTTGTTCGCCGAAAACTTGCGGAGCACGATCTTAGCCTGAGTCCGATCGCGGATCGTCGTACATTAATTCGTCGCCTCACATTTGATCTGCATGGATTGATCCAGACCCTCGGACGTACGAGAAACTGGTTGACCGCTTGCTCGATTCACCGCATTATGGCGAGCGTTATGCACGCCATTGGCTCGACATCGCTCATTACGCGGATACCCACGGATTTGAACGTGACATGCGCCGGGACAACGCTTGGCGGTATCGTGATTACGTCATTGGGGCACTGAACGATGACAAACCGTACAATCGATTCTTGCAAGAACAAATCTGCGGCGATGTGTTGAGGCCAGAGGATTCGCAAGCGGTAATCGCGACCGGTTTTCTGGCGTCGGGCCCATGGGATTTCGTCGGCCAAGTCGAAACGAAAAGCGATGAACTACGTCGCGCAGCTCGCTCACTTGATCTCGACGATATGGCCACCCAGGTGCTGAGCACGACGATGGCAATGACCATCAACTGCGCTCGATGTCATGATCATAAGCTCGATCCCATTTCACAGCGTGAGTATTACGAACTGCAAGCCGTCTTTGCGGGAGTCAATCGCGAGGATCGCGTCGTTGGCGGGCTTACATTACAGAAGTACGAAAACGACAAGGCTCAGCTGACCCGACGACTTGGCAAGATCGATTCCGAGATCGCGAAACTTGAAGGCACGGGCATCAACTTGGCGGATTTGGTTGGCGGTGGTAATGGGCATGGCACAGGGAAGTATCGAGACGGCATCGACGTTCGATCCGGAGCGATCGATCGCCGCGATCTCAGCTCGCTCGGTCCAGTGGTGACGAACAAGTTCACGCCGTCCGAATTAACGTATGTCGATGGGGTCTTCATTCCCGATGGACACGATGGCGACGCCGAGATTGTGGTTAGCTCGACCGGGATCACCGTATCGGGACTGCCTAGCACATCCGGTGCTGCTTGGGACTTGATTCGCAATGGTCCGGTGACCAGTCAGCATTCGACCGAACTCGGTGGCATCGATTTCACAAAACCGGGACATTCCGTCCTGGGAATGCACGCTAACGCTGGGGTTACGTTTGACCTGGATGCGATTCGTAACGTCAACGGTGTTCGTAATGCCAATGATGATGGTGAGTTTCGATTCACTGCCAAGCTTGGCTACTTTGGCGCAGCGGGCAGCTTTCGTGCCGACGCTTGGGTGTTCATCGATGGACGCCCGGTCGCTGAGTATCGCGGGATGCGACGCGATGATGGCTTGCATAACGTTGACGTCCCTGTGTCTCGGGAGGCAAGGTTCTTGACGCTCGTTTCCACGGATGGCGGTAACGGTTACGGGCATGACCAAGTCGGCTTTGGTGATGCGAAGTTAATCACCATGGAATCCATCTCGCCGACAACTAGCGATCAACTACGTCTCGAAAAACTTCGCAGTGAACGTGGTTCAGTATCCGAGCGATTGGCGAAGCTCGCCCCACCGCCGAGGTTCTACGGCGTTTCGTCATCCCAGGACGTGCCCCAGGTTCATGTTTTAATACGAGGCGACCCCGAATCGCCAAGCGGTGAACCACTTGCTCCCGCCGCACTGGGTTGTCTAACGATGCTGCGGCCCGCCCTCGCATCTTCCCAGTCCAGTGCAGGAGAACGGCGTGTCGCGCTCGCGAACTGGATCACTCACCCCGACAATCCATTGACGCCACGTGTGATCGTCAATCGCCTGTGGCAATGGCATTTCGGTCAAGGCATCGTTGACACCGCGAGTGACTTTGGCTTTGGTGGCGGCCAACCCTCGCACCCCGAGTTGCTTGATTGGTTGGCGACAGAATTAGCCAAGCAAAACGGATCCCTCAAAGCAATGCATCGTCTGATTCTGAACAGCGAGACGTACAAGCAACAATCTCGTGATTCGAAGAATTTGGCGGGTGTTGAATTGGACGCTGGCAATCGAATGTTGTGGCGTCAGAATCCACGTCGCATCGAAGCCGAGGCGATTCGCGATGCGGTGTTATTCGTCAGTGGCAAGTTGAATCTTGAGCGTGGTGGTCCAGGGTTTGAAGATTTTGACTATCAAGAAGCGTACGCTCCGATCTACACCTACCGGACCGCCGATCAACCCGAGCTTTGGCGGCGAAGTATTTACCGCTATATCGTTCGTACGACGCCCGAAGGTTTTTTGACCACGTTGGACTGCCCCGATCCTGCGAATATGACACCCAAGCGAAGCACGACAACTACCCCGCTGCAATCGCTCGCATTGCTGAACAATGATTTCATGCTTAGGCAAACACGCTATTTCGCCGCGAGAATTGTGCAGGAAATCGGTGACGAGCCGGTGCGGCAAGTGGAGCGGGCTTTCGAATTGGCGTTCGCAAGAAAACCATCGGCCTTGGAAATGCAATTAGCGGAACCGTTTGTCAAAGCCCAGGGACTCTTCTCGCTTTGCCGATCGCTACTGAACGCCAATGAATTTGTTTATTTGGATTAAGCAAACCCACCAGCGCAAACGACATCGATCGAACCTGCTCATGAATCAAAACTCTCACGCTACCCAATCCCCATCCATCACTCCGGCGATGCCGCTATCGTCACGCCGAACATTTTTGCAAAATGCAGGCGGAGGTCTTGGTGGGCTTGCGCTGACGTCGATGCTGGCGGGCGAAACCCAGGGGGC
>CAXBHV010001045.1:0-3350 GCA_963974855.1 uncultured Rhodopirellula sp.
CCCGGTCGCTGACGCGCGAGCGGCTCACTAAATCAACAAGCCGTTGACGACTTCCCCAACAAGTCATCCCGCCACTTATTGTTCCGGCGGTCCTTCGTGACGAAAGCGAACGGCATTAGGCCGATGCTGCAAATTTCCCTCCAAACACTGAATGCGAAACGATGACGGTCGTCTTCACGGAATCACCCGCCGACCTCGAACCGACCGATCCCTTGGATATGTTGGTCGTCGCCCCTCATCCCGATGATGCCGAACTGGGCATGGGAGGCACAATTGCGAAGATGATTTCGCTGGGATGGCGAGTCGGTGTGTTGGATTTGACGACGGGCGAACCGACACCTCATGGATCGGAATCGCTACGTCGCAGCGAAACCAACCGTGCCTCGGAAGCATTGAAGTTGACGTGGCGAGGGAATGCAGGACTCGAAAATCGCCGACTATTGCACACCCTGGAAACTCGCGAAGTGGTCGCCAGCTATTTTCGTGTGCTGAAACCGAAATGGGTGTTCGCGCCGTTTTGGCAAGACGCTCATCCCGATCACGTTGCTGCCACCGATTTGATCGAAGCCGCACGGTTTTGGGCCAAATTGAGCAAAACCGACATGCCCGGAGAACCGTTTCACCCTGAACGTGTGTTCTATTACTATTGCATTCACCTGCGATTGGCGATTCAGCCCAGTTGGATTGTCGATATCAGTGAGCACTGGGACGCGAAACTCGCTTCGGTCTCGGCTTATGAAAGCCAATTCATTACCGGTCGCGACACTCAACCCCCGACGTTTCTGGATCGACTTCGTGACGAGGCGTCCAATTGGGGGCGGTTAATCAATCGCCGCTACGGCGAACCTTTTGCGACCAAAGAACCGCTGGCACTTTCCTCGCTTGAAAACATTCTCTAGACGCCCAATTGGGGCAACGCTGTGCAGCAATTTGTAGCGGAACTCGTCAAGAGTTTCGGGAATTGGGTTCGTTCAACGAAAGTCTTGACGACTTCCGCTACGTTAAAACAACATAAAACACGGCATAAAAATGCTTCACAGCGTTGCCGATTGGGGCAACGCTGTGAAGCAATTTCTCGTAGCTACCTTCGCCAGAAGGTTGTGAATCGCATCGGACGCCAACATCCACGCTCTGGCGAGCGTAGCTACAAAACGCAAATGTTGTAATTTGTATTAATTCTGGGGTGCTGGTGATCGACCGGTCGAGTCTGAAATCTTCACGAATTCGCCGTTTTACACGGTAACACGCCGCGGCCTCGCCAAGGTATATTGCGTGTGGATAGGAAGCTTGCGAACACCACCATCAATACCGTTGGAATCGCGTCCGCAGATTGGTTTATTGAAGCCGCGCGGAAGTCTTGGTTCCTTTTCAACTTCGACACTCTTCGTTCATGTGTGCTTTCCCATGCCTGTCAAAATGCAGCTAGCTCGGATCATCATTTCCGAACTCACTGAAAACCAAGTGATCTACCTTCAGGAAGAGAATGGAGATCGCGAGTTCCCCATCCTGATCGGCATCTTCGAGGCGACGAACATCGATCGCCGTGTGAAGGAAGAATATCATCCGCCCCGGCCGCTGACCCATGATCTGATCGTGCGGGTTGCCGATTCGTTGGGCGCGAAGATCGAAAGCGTCGTGATCACCGATCTGAACGATCACACGTACTTCGCCCAATTGAACCTACGCAAACAAGACGGCGAAGTGATCACGATCGATTCGCGTCCAAGTGATGCGATCGCGGTCGCCGTGACGTTCACTCCATCGCTGCCGATCTACGTCAGCGAAAAGGTACTCGAAGAAGCGACTTCGACTCCGTTCTAGTGCTTTGTCCAAATTGAAGATTTAGGGTTTGACCGTAGCGGAAGTCGTCAAGACTTTCGACCGTTCTCCCTTTCAAACGAAACTCTTGACTGGACAAAGCACCAGCATCATGGATCGACTCTCTACTCCCGAAGCCGCACGTGATTACGTGCTTTCTGCTCGCGGTAACGGCCAACGCGTTGGCATCGTTCCTACGATGGGTGCGTTGCATCAAGGCCACCTGTCCTTGGTCGCCGAATCGCGAAAACATTGCGACGTCACGATCGCTACGATCTTTGTGAATCCGACTCAGTTCGCGCCTCACGAAGATCTGCAAAAATATCCCCGAACGCTCGAGCAAGATTGCGAACTGTTGCAATCGCACGGTGCCTCGGCAGTCTTCATCCCGGAAAGTGACATGATCTATCCGCCGGGATTCAGTACCTATGTCGATCCGCCTGCGGTCGGCGCGTCGTTAGAGGGCGAGTTTCGTCCCGAGCATTTCCGTGGCGTTGCCACGGTTGTGTTGAAGTTGTTCCAAATATTGCCGGCCACTCACGCATTCTTTGGACGCAAGGACTATCAACAATTAAAAGTCATCGAAGCGATGGTGCGTGATTTGAACGTCGGCATCGATGTGGTTGCTTGTGACACCGTTCGTGAACCCGATGGGCTCGCGCTCAGCAGTCGCAACCGTTACCTCGATCCGGCGCAGCGGCAAATTGCCTTGCAAATTTCCAAAGCGTTGCAAAGCATACAGCGGCGGGTCCAAGCGGGCGAGACGGACGTCGCGACGCTACAGCACGAGATGCGTCAGCTACTACTTGGCGGCGGAGATGCAGCAAAATCGGTAGACAAAATTGACTATGCCACAATCGTGGACGCAGAATCGCTCGCCACGATTAGCAAGATCGATCGTCCCGCCGTCGCTTTGATCGCCGCCTTTGTCGGCCCAACACGACTGATCGACAATACCCTTTTGTAACCGTTTCTTTTATAAGCGGGGCTCGCCAGTGGCTAGCCAAATAAGTTAGGCTCTCGAAACGAAAACACGCTCACTTTAAAAGCATATCTAGCATGATTCAACGAATTCTTGTCACCGGTGGCGCCGGCTTCCTCGGCTCTCACCTTTGCGAACGCTTGGTCAACGACGGGCACGACGTCATTTGCCTCGATAACTTTTTTACCAGCCAAAAATCAAACGTCGCTCATCTGTTGGGCAGCTCGAACTTTGAACTGATTCGACACGACATCACGCTGCCGATCTTTCTCGAGGTCGACCAGATCTACAACATGGCGTGCCCTGCGGCACCGGGTCACTATCAATACAACCCGATCAAAACCATGAAGACTAGTGTGTTGGGTGCGATCAACATGTTGGGAGTCGCCAAACGATGTGGCGCACGGATCTTGCAAGCCAGTACCAGCGAAGTCTACGGCGATCCCGAAGTCCATCCGCAAACCGAAAGCTATCGTGGCAGTGTAAATCCAATCGGAATTCGCGCTTGTTACGATGAGGGCAAACGGGCTGCCGAAACGTTGTTCATGGA
>CAXBHV010001046.1:0-3342 GCA_963974855.1 uncultured Rhodopirellula sp.
GTCGCTGACGCGCGAGCGGCTCACTAAATCAACAAGCCGTTGACGAATTCCGCTACGACGCAAAAGGCCATCAAGCATGACACCGGATGGCCTGGTCAGAATCAACGTCCAAAGTCGACTCACTAAAACTCTGTCGAGATTGTCTCTTTGTTTGCACGACTACCGAGCGCGCCCCATAGTCCAAACGGGCTGGCTCGCCCCGCATCCAGGTACGGACCGGCCCAAATACTATTGACACGTTGGACCATCGGACTGCTCTGGTCTCCGGCATCGATAGAGTCGGTGATGAATTTGACCGCACCGTCACCCATCAAAACATGGCAACCGCCCTGGTGACGGCTACCAGCCGGCACGATTCCCGGACTGGTGTGAGAGCCCACTGACAGAGAACCGCCGGATGTTGCCGACCCCATGCAAACTTCTTGATTGGGTGGACGAATGGTATTGAACTGAGTGTACAGTGGTCGCGAGTAGGCCCACTTGTAGCCTCGCTTATTCTCAGCAGTACCGGTCAGCGGTGCAGTTGACGCCCAGAACTGAGGTCGCGTTGGATCTGTGAAGGTGGAGCAACTCAAAGCACCGCCCGCGACTGCAAGATCACCAGTGATGGCTGCCGCGTGCGTTCGCTTATCTTGATCCCCAAGATCGGTCACAATCTCGCCCATGCAGATCGTGTTCGCAAGTCCGTCCAAAATATCTCGGAACGACATTGCCGATCGGTGCACAAAAAATCCACGCTGACATGTGCGGACGTCCTGTGCGGTACCGCTGTTCGGTATCCCCGTTACGGAGTTCGGAATACCTGAGTTGCCCATGAATACCGAATCACCAGCACACACGGCATAATTCGTTCTCCCCTGAGCAGGCAAGCCAACACCAGGATCGCTGGGACAACGTAGTGAGGCAATGTCGGTTTCAAAGGGAGCATAACTACCGCCCACCGCATTGGTAATGTTGCTAATGCTACGATTTGGGTCAGGCCCCATCGATTGGAATACACGACCGATGGCAGCACCTGAGGTCACTTGGTACGGATTGACGACTTGCTCCCAAACAGCCTGTTGCTCGAAGAATGGAGTGAGAGCAACTAAGGACGAAAGATTCAGTGCACTACGGCCTGCGGGTGCAGCGGACGTACCGCTTTCCCATGCATTACTGGTACCGATATCGAGCGTGCCGCCGCCGTGGATCGGCAACCGATTGTAGGCTGCGTGATAGTTGTGAACCGCGAGGCCAATCTGCTTAAAATTATTACTGCAACTCATCCGCCGGGCCGCTTCTCGAGCCGCTTGCACCGCAGGCAACAACAGCCCAACGAGAACACCAATAATTGCGATCACCACCAGCAGCTCAACAAGCGTAAAAGCCTGACGTTTTTCGCGAAAACACATAGTACAAATCCTTAGAAAAAAGTGACAAGAAAACTGTGGGAAAGAACAGTCGCACCTGGAAATGCAATCGTTTCAGTCTTGCGACGATTATTCTGGCGGATCCTCGACGTGGATCGCCGCCTCAGGATGCTTTGCAATGTAAGCGTCGTAGTCATTCGCAGCCGGCGTTGAGTTTTCTCCGCCGCCACCTCCACAGCCAACGACGACCAATGGAAAACAAACCAACAGCGAGAGGGCTAGTTTTTTAAACATTGATTGAGAATTCGTTCGTTTAAATTTGAAGAAAAGGAACCCAATGCGGGTGTCCGGTAAACATCCACCCAAACACCGAAAGCTGCCGTAGGGGACATCGCTTGTGATAGGAAGAAGTGTCCAAAGCGAAAAAGCACTCTCAATGTCGGAATTGCATTCCCGAGATGCTCGCTACGGTGCCGGTGTGCTCACTAATGTAGTGATACGGGCAATCGCGAAACTATTGGCCGATCGGCCAGTATCAAGCAATTTTCAGAGAATTTTCGGTGAACCACAGCATGTTCACCCACACGGCAAAGAGCTCGAGCCGGCTTTAGAAAATGTTTGTCATCAGGCAATGGCGATGCCTGATTTTGCCCAATCGAAAGGGGCTGAAAATCGAGACACTTATTAATTCCTAGGTGGCTGCCCAACGATGTGACCGATTTCCTGGTAGCTACCTTCGCCAGAAGGTGGTGATTCGCATTGGCCCTCAACAATCCACGCTCTGGCGAGCGTAGCCACGAAACGAAAATGCCGTAAATTGATTCCCAAGAATCGTTGACCGCGTTGGGCAGGAGCCCGCGTACGAGCGTTTTTCTTGGCGTTTTTAGAAAACGCTGTCAGGGACGAAGCAGGCCGAGCTCGAATCCTCGGGCTACGGCGGCGGCTCGGTCGTGAGCTTCCAGCTTGACCAGAATGGCGGCCACGTGAGCCTTTGCGGTGCGAGGTGTGATCTGCAGCGTCATCCCAATGTCAGGATTACTCATTCCTTTCCGCAGCAAATGTAAAACCTCCGTCTCCCGAGGAGTTAATGCGGGCGTGCTTGAGTAGCTCTCTAACTTTCGCAATACGTGATTCGCAAACGACTTTTCACCTCGCCCGACAGCCAGAATTGACGAGACTAATTCGGCAGGCAAAGCGGACTTGGTCATGTAACCACTCGCCCCCAATGCGATCACCTGATGCATGTCAGCTTCGATCTCCGACGAACTCAGTATGATCACCTTAGCGTCGGGAGTCTGATCCTTGATTCGCTTCAAGCATTGAATTCCACCGATGCCGGGCATCGTGATGTCCAACAGCGTCACATCCGGTGCATGCTGCTGATGCAATTCCAATCCGGTTTCGCCATCCCCCGCCTCAGCAACCACCTCAAATTCAGGCCGCACGTTGAGCATGTTTGCCAATCCCGCTCGCATCACGGAATGATCGTCGATCAGAAGCAGTCGTAGTGGGGTGATCGTTTCTGGCGTGGACATAGTGATCTGTTTGATGGGAGTACGCCAACGGCGTTAATCAACATAGCTGTTCATGCAATCGCGGGGTCAAACTCTTTCAAAGGAATCGACACACGAAGCGTCGTCCCGGAACCTGGCTGACTTTCGATTGTCAACTCGCCTCCCAGTCGTTGCACCCGTTGCTCCATGCTCACGAATCCAAAGTGTCCATCGCTGCGACCGAGGTGGTTGGAGGTATCGAACCCGACCCCATCATCGCTGACGGAAACGGCAATATGATCCGCGCCAGGTGCCCAAGACAATTTGACGTCGACACTCGTCGCATGGGCGTGCTTGATTGTGTTGTGAATCGCCTCTTGAATGATCAGTAACAAGTTTCCAGCAATGAAGTCGGCGAGCACGGGGAATGGTTCGTCGTAATGGACGTTCACCTCCGTGTCATGTTCAACGGTTTGTTTCCTGGCAAGATGATTGACGGC
>CAXBHV010001047.1:0-3340 GCA_963974855.1 uncultured Rhodopirellula sp.
GATCTCGCTTGCCTGCTGATAGCGTCTCTGTGGCTCGGATTCAAGTGTGCGGAGGACGACCTCATCCAGACGCACATCAACGGAAACTTTTTGGGACGGAGGTTGAAACCATCCCATCGGAACTTCTCCGGTTAGCAGTTCGTAGAAAACCACGCCGAGTGAATAGATGTCGGCGCGATGGTCCACCGTTTTGGTCGTCGACATCTGCTCCGGCGCCATATATTTTGCCGTTCCCATGATTTGTTGCGTTCCGGTCAGTTCCAACTGTGACGCGGTTTCTTCTGCCGTCCGCATGATCTTGGCGAGCCCAAAATCAGCGATCTTCACTTGGCCATCGCGGGTGACGAGAATGTTTTCTGGTTTGATGTCGCGGTGGACGACTCCGTGACTATGCGCAAATTGCAACGCATCGCAAATCACCGGAACTAGCTGCAATGCTTCTTCGGCTGTCACTTTGCCTGTGTTGATCATTTCGCGAAGCGTCACCCCGTCGACGTATTCCATCACGATATAGAACAGCCCGTCGGCTTGGCCAAAATCAAACACCGACACGATGTTGGCGTGATGAAGTTTGGCGAGCGTTTGGGCTTCTCGTTGAAAACGTTCCCCAAGTTGGCTGGAGTTGTTGGATTCGCGGGGCAAGACCTTGATGGCGACGTTGCGATCCAAACTCGATTGTCGGCCTCGGTAAACGGCCCCCATTCCACCGCGTTTTTGTGCGTGGCTGGCCTCAAACTCCGACGCCAGGAAGTTCTTGACCGAGGTCAACAAGAATGCGCGAAACCTTCCTCGCTCGCGATCCGCCATCCGAAACGTTTGCAACGAAATGACTTTGAAAAAAAAAAGCTTGTGTCAAATCTTCCGCTCGATGCGTGGTCCCCGCACGGCGCCGAATGAACGCATACACGGGATACCAATACTGCTGACATAGTTTGGCAAGCGCTTCGGCAAACTCCGGCGTATTCAGATTGGCCAAAGCACTCCAGTCGGTCGTCTGAAAACCGCTTGACCGTCCGTGTTGGGACTCGATCGAGGGATCGGGCTGCGGAGAAGGATGGCTCATCGCAAACAGTCCGAAACAAAAACACTCACAAGACTTTCCCCTGGATGACTTTCACCATGGTGATTGATCGGGACTAGCGACATATTCAATCAACAAACCGTAAACGAGTTCCACTACGAAACTGCACTACTTTTGAATTCGTACAAGTGCTTGCTTTGCTTGGGTTGCGATGTACTGGTCGCTGTCGGATGTCAATCGCGATAACAACGCGGTCGCGGAATGGTCCGCCGATGCGACGGCCAATCGCATCGCCGTGTGACGCAAAAACTTGTCTTTGTCGTCAGATTGTTCGGACACGTAAGAGAGCAGAGGAATCGCACCGGCGGGACCGAGCGCCCTTATTTGAGTCTCGTTCATATGCCGTGCCTTCGTCATGCCAATCGGTGCAATTAGCCTCTGAATCGAGTCGTGCAACTCGCGGCGAGAGCCACCTGACAACGCCAGCAGTGGTAATTGCCAGGCGTCGTTATCACCTTGCTCGAACGTGCGTGTGACTTCCTGCCGATCGTTGATGGTGACGGTTTCTCCCGCAGCGATCCGTAGCGTTTCATTCCCGATTTGAATCATCGCTTCCGAATGCGACTTGGAGTCCGTTGGTGTACTACAACGCGCCGTCAACTCAGCAACCGAACATTGCAGACTTGACGAGCTGGGACAACCAAATATCGGAATGGACACGGTTTGGTTGTCTTTCACGATCGGTGCCCTAATTTGCATCGCGTGGTTTTCAGACGCAGCACACCACAACTGTCCACCCAATAATTCCCACTGCTTGGCATCGCTCACAAAGACTTCACTGCCACGATCCATGCGAATGGTCCCTGAATCAGCCGTTTGCAATTCACATTGGGACTGCACGGAGGTGCGAATCCGAGTTCCGTTCTTGAGCGATGCAGTTGCCGATGGGTGAATCGTCGTCCATTCGGCGGTGCCATCGATCTTAATTTCGATCGGCCCCGTCGCGTTGACCAATCGAGCCGCGAACAAGGGCTCAACAGGATTGGGCATATTGGCAACATCATCCACCGGCCGCAAAAGAAAAATCGCAAATCCAATCGATGCCGCGATCGCCAACACGACCAAGAATCGACGCATCCATTGTCGCTCGTTCTGGCTCACGTCTATCGTTTCCGTCGACGCAGCGTCAAGTTCCCATATTGCCTCAATGCGGGAGATCTTTTCGGGCAATTCGTCAATCACCAACATGTTGGTCAAGCGTCGGTGCAGCTCCTGGTGAGACGTCCATTCATCTTGACATTCGGTGCAATTCCGCAGGTGTTGCTGAACCAATTGCGTTTGCTCTGGCGACAACTCGTCGTCGATCATTGCACTCAATTGAGCTCGTATGTTCTTGCAGTGATTCATGTTTCCAGTTTTCACGGAACACTCCTGCTGGACAGCATCATATTCTTCAGCATGTTTCTCGCTCGACTCAGCCGGTCATTGACAGTCGATCGTGCCACTCCCAGCCATTCGGCCATTTCGTCGTAAGTCTTCTGATCGAAGTAGTGCAACAACACGACCTCACGCAACGGTTCAGGCAACTGTGCAATCAACGCGGTTAGCTGCTGAGCTTGATCCGTCGAATCAGGAGCGTTCGATTTGTCCGGCAGTAACTCAACGCGGTTGGCGGTTGTCTGTCGCACGGTGTTGCGGCGAATGATATCCACACAAACGTTTCTCGCGATACTTCTCAACCATCCTCCCATGGCGTCCGTCGATCGTAATTCCCTGACTTGCCTCAGCCCACGAATAAACGTTTCTTGCGTAGCGTCTTCTGCGTCGCAACGTGACATCAACTTCGATTGGCAAAGTGCGTACACCCGGCCATACCAAACGGACACGTCCAATTGGCAGGTTGATGAATTCAATTTATTAACGTCGGTAGATCCGGGGTGGATCCCCGCGTCGCGTGGGAGATTCAAAAATACAATCTCGCGATGAACGGATCGTCGATGCCAATACAGTGTCGTACATCCGGGGCTGTAGACCGGCCCATTTTCTTAAAAAGGAAGGTTTTGCATTTAAATTGTAAAATAATCCTGTTTTCACCGGTCTATTCACACTCGCCTAACGACCTCGATGGAGAAACGCCCCGCAATGTTTTCGCTGACGAATGGACGGGTAGTCCATTCCACAGGGCAACCCAATTAGGCCCCAATTCCGCTCGCCGAGGAAATCCGATGAAATCGAAACCCCAGATCTTGGTCACTGTTCTTTTCACCGCCGCAGTAGCAATCACAACGATTGGAATCATACGCTCTCAGGCAACGGAAT
>CAXBHV010001048.1:0-3336 GCA_963974855.1 uncultured Rhodopirellula sp.
AGGCGTGGTAAATCCCACCTGCTTCGGCAGCTCTCGGAGATCGTGGCATTCTCTGGTTGTAGAAGGACCTCACTAACAAAGAAAGAGGTTTGACCCCTTTGATTTCTCTGACCCCTTTGATTTCTCGGCGATTCGTTGTCACGTCGTACAGTTTCCTGAGCCCTGATGTCAGAACCGATGCATGCTGAAATAGAAGCGATCTGAAAATGTCTTCGAGAAATTTGCATTATTGTACTCATCCTGGCAAGCGATCGCATTCCCGCAGCACCCTAGGGAATCCTCTCCGTAATCGTCCCATGTCAAATTGGTATATCCGATATGCTTGGAGGATGCAGTCTGGTATCGGCTCCGAGCATTTACCACATTCGTATCCTTCATACGGTCGCCCTTGAGTGCATTCGTAATACTCGTGTGCGCACAGGTACAAGTTGTATGCTAAGTCTTCGTGAATAAGTCGGAGTAGTCTGTCGCGAGTCGCAGCGGCCCGACGATAACATCTAGCGCGAGGACTTTGGTCAATTCGAAGACCACTCGAATCAGTGTAGCTGAGACCAAATAGATTTTCGTAAAGATTAAAAGTCCCCCCCTCGAACCCGATTGGATCTCTGGAGCAAGACTCCAATCGTCGGCGATCGTCGTAAACGCAAGTGGGTTTGCTAGTGCGTTTTGCGGTGGTTTCAACGCAGGCTCGGCGCGTGTTGATGCCTGAACACCTCGCGTGCGCGCGAGTGCGGTTTTTGAGGTTCGGGCGGCGGATCGTAGATGCGGTTTTCACGCCCTGGATTGTAGCCGATGACGCCGCGACAGGTACAAGTTCGAAGCCAAGACATTCGTTTTCGGCTTCCACGGTGGCTCCCTTTTCGCCTGCCATCTCCAGCAGGATCGATCGCTAGCCTTCGGCGAAAGGCTCTACCCCAGTCTGACGGCAACACGCTGGAGATTGCGTCGAAATCCCGTCTTCGTTATTTTCTTTGCGCCGGTGCATCGGGCGGATTGCTCACCAAAGAGACTTGACCCAATACTGTTCGGCCCTGCGATTGCTGAAACCAGCATGAGTCGCGACAAGCTGCTAACAAAGCTTGAGCGCATCAACCAAAGAATTCCAGTCATCGTGCTACCTTCAATTTCCTATAACTGATGCCGACCTAGTTTCATGAATTGGGAGAAAGAGCCTACTGAAATCACTCGCCTGGATTTGGGGCTCTTCAAAGAGACCTGCCCATTTGATTTCCGACTGGGTGTGGTCAATCAATCGCTTTGGTCATGTTTTTCTCGCCCGTCGGTTTTGGCTGAACCCCGAATCCTGAGCCTAATTCTTCCTTTTGATCGATCGCCAGGGCCAGGCTGCGATACGGGTCAAAAAACCAGTTCTTCTTGTTTCTTGCTTGAAGGCAACGTCTCTTTCGACTCCCAAAAGTGTCTCCGCAATTCTAAGAGCCGATTCTCGCTTCTCTTCTGCTTCGGTCATCAAATCAATCGCTGAAATAGCGTTGCCATTAGTGGTCTCAGTGTCAACAAATTGTTTTTCGAGTTCCAATACTCGCAACGTCAATTGCGATACAACGCTCCACTCAGGGACGCACGCAAGACAAATGCAAAACGGTAACTCGTCGAATTCCTGTATGTCACAAATCGCAATTCTCTTGTTCTTTACGGCATCAACCAATCCACGATCGTAGGCCGGCCAATTCCTCAGTTCAGTCATAGCCCTTTTACAGAGTGGACAGATATCGGTGGTTATTTCAAGCATTCTAAAGCCTTCCTTAATGCATCCACGACCGCCTGAAGATGAATCCTGCGTTCTAGTGCTCCCCCGAGTGCCCTTTCTAAACGCATTGCCGCTTGAGCATCGCCAACGCGTCTCGCCCGCTCAATCTGAGCTTCCAAGCGTTCCACTCGCTGGGCGAACCAAAAGAGACGCCTTCGAGCATTATCTAGCATTCTGGTAGCATCTGCGATCGCTTTCCGTTTGATCACAGCGTCGATGCATGGCTTCAAACAGTATCTAGCAGCTGCCACACCTCCCACAAGTATCACTACGTTGACGGCATTATCAATGAGTTGATCGTCTTGGGATCCGACGGTAGTACCATCTATTTCAGGATCGTCAAGAAGTGTTGGAGTGACAAGAATTCCAATAATCACGATCACCGGAATAAACCAAATTTCACCATCTGGATCCATTCCGGAGTAAGGATTGCTTGGGCCATAGCCGTAAAGACCGTGAAGATTGCCCTCAAACCCGATCGGGTCTCTGGAGCAAGATTGGAACGGGGCGGTCGTAAGTGCACACGCGGTCATCGTAGGTGTAGGCCGGTTATACGTCGCGGTCACGGAGACGCTGTTGTAGGTTTGCGAGTTGGGTCGTAAGTGCGCCAATGTCCGTCCGAAGCAGTTCCGTATCACTCGCAGGTGGCTCTCCAAGCAACTGCTGAAGTAGCTGAATTTGACCAGCCAATTTCCCTTCTTCCCGCCCCTCTTCACGTCCCTCTTCTCTGGCACCGGAGATTGCCCACTCGTAGTCTCGTTGGGCTTTTTCGCGTTGGTCGTACATCTGTTTGTCCTCCGTCTTCGCGGAAATGATTTCCATTGTTGAAATCGCGGTTTCGAACTCGATCCCAGGAAACAATTTCCTGAGTGTTTCCGCGTCGTAGTCTTGAGCAAAAAGCAAAAGAAATGCCCACTGCTGTAGTTTACTCGCTTGGGCGATTGTCTGCGCGTCCAATTCGTATTTCGTCAATTCTACTGTGTGCACTTCGATCGCGTTGGATATCTCTCGGCCACTCTCCCGGTCGAGCATCTGGAATCGATGGTGGGCTTGGGCAGTTTCAGCGAAAAGAATCCGATTGAGCAAGCATATCGAGATCGACGGGGCCGCTAACGCATAGTTGCTTCCCGGAGAAAGCTGGTCCACGTACATGCTGCAGGCGTAATACACCAATCGCTCAATCAGCCCTGCGTAGACCGAAACCTGCATCTCCACGTTGAGCCATCGTCCGCACGCGTCGCGGCACCGCACATCGAGCACGATCAGTTTGCTCTCGGAGAACTCCTGGTAGCTAAACGGATTGAGAATTTCGACCGCAACGATCGGGTGTTCAAAATCGAGGATCGCGTTAAGCAATCCGATCAGCGAAGCCGAGTTTTGGGGCGATCCAAAGATCTTTTTGAATGCGAAGTCAACGGTCGGACGGATCCCCAACGGCATAGCGTTCATCCAAACTGGATTATGAAAACATCAGAACCATGTCTCAATCGTAGCGGAGCCGAACTGATTGTGCGAACACGACATGGTCGGCTCGATTGCGAGCCTCATTTTTAAGAATGCCTCCATAG
>CAXBHV010001049.1:0-3327 GCA_963974855.1 uncultured Rhodopirellula sp.
GCCCGCCGACTCGAACAAGGACGCTCCACCGCGACCGAAATACAAGATGAAAAAGTCGATCAATCTGTGGGCGTTTCCGTACCCCGACAAGATGACGCTGCGGCAATGCATGCAGCTGGCCAAAGATGCCGGTTTCGACGGGATCGAACTGAACTATGACCTCGAAAGTGATCTGTCACCCAAATCGGGTACAAAAGAGTTCACGGCGATTCGCCAGATGGCAGACGAGATCGGGATCGCGATTAGCGGCGTCTGCTCGTTTCTGTTTTGGCCCTATCCGCTGACCAGCAACGACCCAGCCGAACGGGCTCGCGGCATGGAATTAGCCGGAAAAATGACACAAGCGGCCCACGATTTAGGGACCGAAAATCTGTTGGTCGTTCCTGGCGCTGTTCACATGCCGTGGCGTCCTGATCATGATCCAACACCCAATGACGTTTGCGATCGAAGGGCGCGCGAGGCGATCGGCAAACTGTTGCCGCAAGCCGAGAAGCTGAACGTCTCTCTGAATATGGAGAACATTTTCTTCAACGGCTTCTTAATGTCTCCGATGGAAATGGTGGACTTTGTCGACAGTTTCTCCAGCGAATATGTGCAGGTGCATTTCGACACGGGAAACATTATGGAGTACCAGTTCCCCGAACATTGGATTCCGATCCTCGGCAAACGTATCAAAAACATCCACTTCAAAGAGTACACGAAAAAGGGCAGCGATCATTCTTTGGAAGCGTTCCGGCCGTTGCTTGACGGAACGACTGATTGGCCCGCAGTCTTGGCCGCATTGGACAAAATCGGCTATGACGGATATCTGACGTTCGAGTATTTTCATCCCTACGCGCATTTCCCCGAAGCCCTGATCTATCAAACCGCCGATTCGCTGGACCGCATGCTAGGCATCAAACAAGCCTAGTCGTAGCGGAAGTCGTCAAGACTTTCGTAGGCCAGGGGGCGGAGCGGTTGTGGAACGAAACTCTACGCGAGTTTCGCTACGCTAAAATAGAGCGTTGACGCCGGCCCAAAAAACAAAAAAAGCCCGCTCGATCGCTCGAGCGGGCTTTCATTACAGAGTCAACAAGTTACCGATTCAACCTATTTTTTGGCCTGACGACTAAACAGTCGTGTCGGTTCTTCGGTCGTTACTTCTTGCGACAGTTTTTCACTCGAAAGCGTGGCTTTGAACAGCACGTTTTCATTGCCTTCCGCCTTCGCAATGACCTTGTAATCCATTCGGTCGCCAGGCTTCATCGTCTTGATTGGCTCGAAGGTTACCGACGATCCGTCTTGACTGTGCTTCGTCGGCCCTTCGGCAGACTTGAACGTCAATCCTTCTGGCAGTTCGGCAACGACTTTGACTTTGCTGTCCGCAGCATCACCCTCGTTCCAAACTCGGATCATGTAGACTACTTCGTCGCCATTAGAGACAGGGTCTTCGTCATCGATCACCAACATTTGCATCGCAGGCAACCGTACGATTTTGACTTCCGCCATCGCCATCGACGTAGCTCGTGCTTCTGCCTTGGCTTGATCTTCCGCACCATCTACAGAACAAACATAAGTTGCAACGACTTTCGTCGGCAATTTATCGATGTCACCGGCACGCAGTGCGTAATCAAACGTAACGGTTTGGCCCGCTTCCAAACGATCAATGATGATGGTGTCCTCATTCATCTCCATGGCAATCTTCTGGTCGCTCGAATCGTTGCTACCCGATTCTTTGTTTCCAGATTTCTTGTCCTTCGCATCACTGTTTTTTGCCGACTTGTCCTTCTGATCCTTATCGGACTTCTTATTCTTAGCCGGCGTTGGTTCGCCCTGGTTGGACTTCTTGCTCTGTTTGTCCTGCTTCGCAATCGAAACATTACTCATGTCGAGCAATCGAGATTGATTGGGCCACAGCACGCGAACTTGAACATCTTCTGCTACTGCGTTACCGGTATTGGTGACGCTGGCAGTGAATTCAGCCATTTGATCGCCATACAATCGGCTCGGACCATCGACGTTCACAGCCAAATCAGCAGTGATCACCTCGGTACTGGTTTCTTTGCTGCGAGATTGCAAGTCGCTCTTCTTCGCTTTGGCAACCGCACGACTCGAAAACGTGCCCGCTTTCTGAGCGTAGACGCGTGCAACAAATTTGCGAGTGTCGCCAGCCTTCAAACCATCGACTTGGAATTCCAATTCGCTGTTGCCTTCGATCGTGGCCAGACCATCGCCCAGCGAATCGCTGACTACGAACGGCCCCACATCGCCAGACCCACCGTTTTTCACGGCATATTCAAGCTCAATCACGTCACAGCGATTCGCTTTTTCGGGTGCCGTTTTGGTTAGCTCTAGCTGAGGCTTGACGACCTTGCTCGACAAGCACAACGCAGGAGTGTAACTGGCGATCTCGAGACAACTGCGAAGTTCGCCCTCTTCGTCGGCCGACGCAGTCACTTCGAGCGTCCGGCTTTGACCTGGGGCCAATGTCGCGATCTTCATGCTATCGCCCGAAGTCGAAGTTTTTTCCGTAGTGGTCTTTTTCGCGTCTTTCTTGTTTTGCTTCTTGGCGTCAGCACCTTTCACCGACACCGACACCGACTCGATGCTCAGGCCTTTCGCCTTACGTTGCTTCAGCTCGATGTCGTGCAAGACAATATTGTCCGATGCATTAGTGACTTCGACCGTGTACGTGAACGATTCGCCTACCCGCGTCTCTTCGGGCATCGACGCGCGAAGCATCAATAAACCATCGCCCGTCGTGATCGTTTCATCTGCTTGAGCACGGCTAGGACTAACACAAATCGCAGCGGCGACCAGCATCGTAAAGAGAGGTGTTGTTTTTAACCAACGTGACATTGTAATACCTTTGAATGGACTGGAGGGGAAAAGGGAAGAGCCGCACTTTCGACTCCACATAACCACATCTGTGTTCAGCTGAAAGAATTGTGGATAACCTCACCCGGTCGCAACTGGCGCGCCGAAAGTGCATTTGATTTTGAGACGAATCAACAAGAATCGTGATTCACTTCACCATTTCGCCGCGATACCAATGCCATAGCAAATCAAAACGCAAACATTTTGCGTACATACGTTGCACCGGAGCCACTTAGAGATGAACGCGATTTAACGAGGGACACAACTCGTTTGATTGCTCGTCGCCCAAAGTGGTGGTTCATCCACAACCGCACGTTTCTGGGGGAGACTGCTGATTTCGTTCGCCGCTTTGGCGCTAGCCACGGTTTCGTCACCATCCAAACGGAATTAGCATCCAAACGGAACGCTCTGAAGCATTTTCTGGTCGCTACCTTCGCCAGAAGGTGGTGATTCGCAATGGACACCAACAAT
>CAXBHV010001050.1:0-3325 GCA_963974855.1 uncultured Rhodopirellula sp.
AAAACAGCGCCCACCGCCGCTCCGTCATCATCGCATTGTTACCCGTCATGTTCGAGCCTGGGGAATGCGAGCAACTTTGGCTATCCACCGTAGAACGAAATACTGCCAGACATGGAATAGGAAGTCGATCCATCGTCATTGAGCGTTTCGACGGTATCGATGATGTTCCCGTCAGCGTCGATTTGAAATTCCTCACAGCTTCCGTGCGGTGATTGCCCGGTTTCACCGGTTTTGCTGTTGATCCACGTATCGAGCAAAAATGTGTTGATGAATAGGACGGCTTGCGAGCCGCAATGTTCCTGACTCACGGTGTAGTGTGTGTATGGTCCAGCTGTCAAATGTGCGTCGACCCAACGCGCGAGACTGGCGGAAAACCCGGCACGGATCAATACGGCTTCCAAGTCTGGTTCCGGCAGACGTCCGGATACAGCAAGAGATAGTGTAGTCATAAGAGTGGGCTGCGAAGAGGGCCTCGATTTCGCCTCAGTCGGGTAACTTATGTTTCTACGGTGGGTCAGGGTGAGAATAAGTCGTTTTGAGGTGTTCTCACCGGTTTGTCCATTTGTTCTCACGGTTTGCCCCCTCTTCGGAGCGGGCGACCGCGATCGCTATTCTCACCCGCTGCTGAGCGGGTGTCAATCTTGTTCTCACCCTGGAGCCCATCACGTAGAGGGACGAGGGAAATGGTTCGCCAAGTTTTCCCATTGCGTCTCACTTTCGCTTGAGTCGCTCGATTGAACTGCAAGCATTTGTCGCGGAGGCTGCTTTGCGATAGCAAAGCAAGTGATCAAACTTGATTAGGAGTACGCCGAGATGACTTGCAGCAGTGGTAGGACGCGGGGCTGGGAAGTTGACAAGGAGGACGGTTTGGGGTTCTTTGCGCAGGGCTGGTGCGGGGCAGTTGGCATGGGGCTGCGGAACTTGCACGGAGGAGTCAGGATGGCATCGCAACTTTTCATCAAACCAGGGAAGATGAAGCAGGAATTAATGTGGGTGTGTTTGATGACGAGCCTGGAAGGGAACTAGGAAAAAAACATTGAATAGGAGGAAAGGGAGATAACAGAGAAAGAGGTGACTTGTGACTCTGTTTCCTCTGTTCGCTCCTGTTCAAATAGACCGCGGAACATGTGTTTGCGTCTGGAGCGGGTTGCGGATGCTTTGAAGACGCCTAGGGAAATTGGAGTGGCTAGGCTGGTAATGGCTGAAGGGCGTCGCGCGGCGGGATCTTTAGCAAGATCCACTACGGGAAGTTGGTTTTAATAGCGGGTAGTTGGGGCAAGGCGGGAGGATGCGGAATTGATGGGCGGTGCGAGCGAGCCCGAGGCAGACCCTCACCCGGACGAAGCCTAAAGGACCCGTCCGACCTCTCCCATGCTGCGCTCGGGAGAGGTGGCAGAAGGAAGTGGTGCCCGCAGGTCAATAGCGTTCATCCCAAGGTAGCCTTCACCACGATCACCGGTCATCGGTGAACCGCCTTATCTTCCTACCTCTATATTCCTACCAAAATTTCCTCACGGTTGAGACGTGGATTACGCATGCCGTGATGCGTGGGAAGATTGAAAAAGCAAAATTGATAATAGTAAAGTGAAAATTGTAGTTTGTGCGCTTGATGACAGGTTGGAAACCTATCCCACATTTAGAGGCTTGAAGCCTATCCCACCGGAATCAGAGGCCGTTTTTGTAACGCGGTGATGCGGCGACGTGTGGAGATGATCGGAGCAGTTTTCGATGCACTCCCGTTTTCATCGTGGTGATCGCGAGCCCGATCGCGAAACAGGTCAGGCCCGACTGCAGCGGCACGTTGCTCTGCCGAAACACACCCGCTTTGTATCCGTCCCAGGAAAGTAACACGCATAAGCCGATCGCCGGCACCGCGGCAATGTACAGCCAGCCTGTGCGTCGTACGATCTGCAAGTAGATCAACGCGACGATGGAGATCGCGAACAGCGTAATCAAGACGCGGCGGTCAGTGGTGCCGCTGAGATACCACGCGACGAGTCCTCCAACCGCGATGACGATGATGGCGGCCGATAGATGACGCACCAGCCTCGCAAATTCGCTCTCGAAGACCGCGCCGATCGCCATCATCGACGCGACTGCGAAGGCGCTTGCGGTGACGAGCCCCAACACGGTCTCGTCGTACGTGTTGCCGGACATCACAATGGCCACGCTACTGATGACGGTGACGGCGAACCAACCGATGTCGCTTCGCCAAACGCGTAGGCAAACCACGGCACTGATAAGCGACGCGAGCGCGAGGAACATCCAATTGTGAACGCCGTGTTCTTGCACTGTTTGCGGCAAGACGGCGAAGACGCCCATGGCTGTGATTGACCCGATCATGCCGTACTCGACGTACGCGACTCGCCGGACGGCGAGGTACAGATAAAAGAGGACCAGCACTAACAAAGCCACCGTACTGGCGGAGCCGAAGGCAAACCGCAAGTCGGATTGAATGGGTAGGTAGGTCATGCCGTTGTGCGACATTCCGCAAAGCAGCATTAGCGGTGCGGCTGCCATGGTGCCCCAGGCAAACCGGGGGCGTACGCGTTTTGCATCGATCTCGGCTAGCAGAACCAGGACCGCAAATGCGATCGGCAGCAACAAAAACGGCTCAAACCGCACGGGCGTCCCGCGAAAGCCAAACGACATCCAAATTGCGTGGGTGCGGATCGCGGCAAGCACCACCAGGATGACAAACGCACTGAGTGGATAGTAGGGCCACTGCCACGGCGTCCCGTTGTGACGCACTCGCCGGCGCCCTTTGGACATTGTCGGTGCCAACATCAGCAGTCCTGCGGCGATCAGGACCGAGTACAGCGGGGCTCCCCAATTCGCGAGCTCATCGTGGCGATGGACGACGGCATAGCCCAAGGCGATCGGAGTGGCGAAAAAGATCAGCAGCAACGTGTAGTAAGAACTGCGGTACCAAAACGGGAAACGGATCTTGGTCGCGTGGATCACCGATTCACTGATCAAAACGGCAAACAGAAATCCGATGCTTAGGATTTGGGTGGCCGTATCCCACTGGGTAATCGCCAATTCGTCCAACGAGGTCGAGAGGGCGACGAGGCTAATGATGACGACAAGAAAAATGGAACGAGCATCCTGCCAAACTTTGCAAAGTCGGATGACGGCGACGCAGGTGACCGCCATCAAAAGGGTATAGGCGGCAATGCCACCACTGAGCGAAAGCGACCGAGAGAGCAGGTCGCCGGCAGAGACGGTTGCGGTTTGCAAACCGTACAGAATGAGGAAACAGCTGATGAGATAGAACGGGTTTTGCGTGTACAAAAAACGTCCCAACGAGTGAAGTTGCGAACCG
>CAXBHV010001051.1:0-3320 GCA_963974855.1 uncultured Rhodopirellula sp.
TGACTTGTGAATTGTTTGACAAATGAATCGAATCTTTCAACGCCTCTTTGGCTTCTTGGCATTGCACGCACTTGTCCGCAAACGGGACCTTTCGCAAACGATCAATCGGAATGTTTTTCTCGCATTCGTTACAGCGTCCGTAGGTCCCGTTGGTCACGCGAACGAGAGCTGCATCGATAGCACTCAACTCATCGCTTTCCGCTTCCGCCAAGGTCGAATTGACTGTCGCGTAATCAACCTCGACGGCTAGATCCACAAGGTCGCCGCCCACGGCGTCGTCCGAGTTGTGCAGTTGCATGAGTTCGCCGTCGAGCAATTGCATCAATTCGGCTCTGCGTTGGATCAGCTTCTTTTGCAATGATTTGATTTGGTCTTCGCGTTTCATTATCCATTCTCCCTCGTGGAATATTGGATTACGGTCAAGGAGATTGAATCACCTCGATGCCGCAAACCGTGTTGAAAAACATCGGGGCAACATTCATGCCAGTTGTTCGATTCGTCGCTTTGCATCGACTGCGTTTCCCGATCCGCCTCGCTTACGTCATTGTTATTTTACCAAGCTTTCGGTGTGCGGCGTTGGTATGGCTTGTGCAGTATCTCAAATGAAGTAAATAGTAAGTAAGCAGTTAGGCAGGAGTCTTTCAGTAAATTGGCCGTTTTGGCGCTAGCCACGTTTCTGGCGCTGTATCAGGGCTAGCGCCCAAACGGATAACGGGCGGCTACCGGGATTTCACCCAATGATTCCTGCCTACTTGCTTACATTCCGACCGGCTCCACGCGGCACAGGTATCGTGAGAACCGTTCCGAATCTTGTGCGGCGGCAAATTCCGTACCAGGCGAGCGACATGAAGATTCTGCACATATCCGATTTGCACTTTGGGCCTCCTTACCTCCCTCGCGTGGGGCAGGCGATGATCGATTTAGCTCCGAAATTAGAGCCTGACGCGATCGTCGTCAGTGGTGATCTAACTCAGCGAGCGAAACGGGAGCAATTCATCGCCGCTCGCGAATTTTTGGATCAACTGCCTCATTGCCCGATGTTGGTCATTCCCGGCAACCATGACGTGCCACTGTATCGGGTCAAAGAACGTCTGACCGACCCACTGGGGGTCTATCGAGAAATCATCAGCGATGACCTCAGTCCAGTGTTGACCAGCGACGAGGCGATCATCGTCGGCGTCGATTCAACATCGCCTCATCGGGCAATTTCCAACGGACGGATTGTTCCTTCGCAACTCGAGCATTGCCGTCGGATCTTTGAGTCTGCGCCGCCGCAGCTTTGCAAGATTCTCGTCGCCCATCATCACTTTGCCCCCGCACCCGATAATCTGCGTGATTCAGCGATGCCCAAGGCAGAGCGGGCAATCAACCAATTTGTCGACCAAGGAGTCGAGCTGATTTTGGGTGGCCATTTGCATCGCGCTTACATCGGCAACTCACTCGATTTCTATTCGGGGAACCACCGAGATCGAGGCATCGTGATCGTCCAGTGTGGTACGACGACGTCGCGCCGCGGGCGAGGTCGAGAACGTGAAAAAAATTCGTTCAACTTGATCGAGATCCAATCGGAAACACTCAGTGTCACGCACCACATGTACTTTGACGAGCAAGGCGACTTCGCCCCGTTAAGCCGACACCAATTCCCACGCCACGGCCGATCGTTCAAGTGACAACTTGCACGACGCTATGTATATCAAATGTTTCACTCTGAAATCCATGGCGCAGAGTTGAAAAACGCCTTGTTCTCCTCGCTGTGCGGTTCTGCGATATGGAGCAGCCAGCCGCCGGGATCCCAGACATACAGAATTCGCCAGCCCCATGCTGCGACGGTTGGCTCTGCGATTTTCACACCTGGATACTTTAAATCGAGTTGCTTTGGCATCAGGTAGTCGTACCAGTTGTCCACGCTTTCGACCCACAATTGCATCATGCCAGCGGATGATCGATCAAGCCCATGATGAAGCGTGACGAGAAACCTGTGTCCAATGCCCGTATCGAAACAACAGGCGTCGCCTCCGTCCCAGATTTTCTCAAAGCCGACGTCTTCATAAAACAATTTCGCGGACTCGAAGTCCTCTGGAGCGTAACCGAGAAAAGGCTTGAAGTCCCTGATCGCTGGAATCTGGCTTCGATCACTCACTGTTTTCTACCTGTGGTTGATTTGGTTTCCGGAGCATGCGCGCCGTGTTCAGCAGCGACAAACGAACCATTCACGTGCCATTAGTGCCTGGATACCGCTGTCTATCGCATGTCCCGAATTGGAATTCCTCGCGGCAGATCAGCTGGCGGAATCGCAAGCGACGGATAAGTCGATTTCAGTTTCGTTCGAAAGTTACTGACATTGATTCGAGCTTCGCAAAAGCGTTCATGCCAGTTGGATGACTACAAAGAATTGTAATCGGTCCTGCGTAATGATAGAGAATCGATTGTACTGCAACGCGTGAACACTTTGGGGATATTTGCTCTCAAAGCTATTCGCCGCATCAATTTTTCTGTCTTACAAACGCTTCTCCTCCAAAGTGTTTGCAGGCAACGTGTTGGCCTGATTCTTTTGTTCGTCTGTTGCCATGAAACCTCTATCCGCGAGGGCAGAGATGTGCAACGACGTACGGCGTGTGACACTACAACGAACACGAGCGACAGCACTGACGGACGTCGCCAATCATCCGCTGCCTGCGGTCGACTTTCCGTCCTCTAACAGCTTTTCATACCGCATCAAATGATATTCGCCTTCCGGTCCGTTCTCCGTCGTCTCCGAGACCCACCCCAACGATTTGTAGAATGCCATCGCGTGAACATTTGCGGAGACACATTTCAGCGTCCAAGGCCTCGGCAGCCACGTGTCCAATGAGGCAAGCAATGCGGTGCCAACACCCATGCGGCGAAACGAAGAGGCTACATAGAGATGATGGATGAAGGAATCCTCGCTCCATACGGAAATAAAGCCAGTGACGTCGCGGTTCGCGTTCACGGAAACAAAAATGTCCTCACCTGCAGTTGCGGACGAAAAGTCAGGTTTTGTACGCGAACCTTTGGGAAGCCAATCGGCAACCCGTATTACAGAATCGTAAATTTTTTTCGCGTGAGCGAGATCACGCGATGTGGCAGTGCGAATTTCGTGCATTTCAATTGAATAACGACACCGAACATCCGGTGGCATGGGGTGATCATCTAGTTGAAAAAGCCCTTTTCGGCCGCAGTTGCAAGAATGGGGTTCGTGAGCCGATATCAGGCCGAGTAGATTGGTGTCTCTCCGGTGTTAAGATACGCTTTGTGTTCACGGTTTGCCATGGATTTCCTCTTGCGACCGTCGGAAGAAT
>CAXBHV010001052.1:0-3318 GCA_963974855.1 uncultured Rhodopirellula sp.
GGCAGGGGCGACTTGCACGCCTGCTCAGAGTGTCAAGTAACAAGTACGCGGCAGTGGAGCAGCCGGAACTCTCGGTGGTCGCCGCGACAATCTACGGAACACAAAGAAATGCGGACCGCAAATCGCGTGATCTGACGGGGGGGGAACCAACCTTGTGAGCCTCATGGATGGTTCTCTGGGGTTGCTCACAGCCGCTGAAAGCGGCGCCGAAACATAGCACAAGGCTGCAAATACCACAATCGCTAACGAATAACGCCAACTTCCCCCATTCAATCCTAGCAATTTTGTCGCGATGCTTACTGCTCCATTTTCAATTCGTAAACGATCGGTTGCGGACGTTTTTTAGCAAGCGATGTCGTCGGCGATGCGATCAGCCGAACCTCGTTGTTGCACCGAGACGGGCATGTAAAGACGGCTGAGCTGTTATTCGATACAACAAACCGACCTAAATCTCCGTTCTTCATTCAATCGCGACTCATGATGGCAAACACGTTCTATAACGACTTCGATACCCAACCGCTCTCGGGGCCCGACCGGCAACGCGCGGACGATTATCGCACACCGTTTCAGATCGACCGCGACCGCATCCTGTATACCTCTGCCTTCCGCCGCCTACAGGGCAAAACGCAAGTCTTCCTGTCGGGTGAGTACGACTTCTATCGCACGCGGCTTACCCACTCATTGGAAGTCGCTCAAATTGGCCGCTCGATCTGTGGCCGGCTGAAGGTTACCAACGATTCGTTAAGCGACGATTATTTCATCGACCCCGATCTCGTCGAGGCTGCATGCCTGTCACACGACATCGGTCATCCGCCCTTCGGTCACGCAGGCGAACGCGTGCTGCACGAACTGATGCGTGACCATGGCGGATTCGAAGGCAATGCTCAAACGCTTCGGCTGCTAACCGAGACCATCTATGGCAAGCAAGGCATGGATCCCTCACGCGCCTTTCTCGATGCGACGCTGAAGTACAAAACGCTGCTCTCAGAAACCCCCGACGTGGCCAACCACTTCGTCTACGACACACAAAAACAATTCCTGGAATTCACTTTCGGCAGCGACGCGTTCCTGACCGAACTGCAACCGGGCGCGGTCCGCAATGGATTCAAATCGGTCGAATGCCAGATCATGGATTGGGCAGACGATACCGCCTACTCGCTTAACGACATCGTCGATGGCAACCACGCGGGATTCATCAGTCTAGAACATTTAGAGCGGTGGGCCGAGACGAACGACACGACGGATGACGACGACAAACACATTGCTGATCTATGCAGTGCGATCCGCCGCCGCCGGTTAGAGCCACTGATGGGCCGCAAAGTAGGCCACTTCATCGCCGCAGCCGACATTGCCGCAGCACCAGACAACTTGATGTCCGCCCACAGTGCACGCTACCGCTATAACGTGACGGTCACACCGGAGGCTGCCGCCGAGTCGAAGCTTTACAAACGCATCTCACTAGATCTCGTATTCCGGTCTCCGCAGTTGCAGCAGCTTGACCACAAGGCGGGCCGCGTGCTTGGCGAGCTCTATAAGATCTTTGCCGACAATTACCTCGGCGGTCGTAAACGCCCACTTCGATTGCTGCCCGCCGAGACCGAAGCGGCATTGGCGGCTGCTAACGGCGACAGTCACACTTCCGCTCGAATCATCTGTGACACGCTTGCACAAATGACCGATCGCTTCGCCGTCCGCACCTACCGACGACTGATCGATCCCGAGTTCGGAAGCATCGTCGACCTGATCTAACGCAGCTAGGCAGGAATCATTCGGTGGATCCCCCGTTTGCTGTTTGTGCCAACGCTGTGAAGCATGTTTTCCTACAGGGGACTTGTGCATTTTTAGCGTAGCGGAAGTCGTCAAGACTTTCGATCCATGGCGAGTATCCCCCGAAACTCTTGACGAGTTCCGCTACGAAATGCGTCACAGCGTAAGCCAAAACGGCCAATAGACTGAAAGACTCCTGCGTAGCTGCTTAGCGTCCCTATTTGATCGCGTCACCTTATTACAGGTTCTTCCTAATCCTGCCGTGAATGACCCCGGTTCTCGTGGCTAAAATTTTAGCGGGCTGAAACTACTTTGCAGCGTTGCTCTCGCTACCACCGTCACTCCACCGAAATACCGTCAACCGATCTAACGCTCGGACGATAACGAAGTTACCCTGCACGGCGATGTGTGCCCAGCTATCGTTAGCAACCTTCATTTCGTCAATCACGTTGAATCGATCCGGCGTCGCTTCGATCAATCGCAACGTTCCGTTGTTGGCGAGTGCCAGAATTTTGTTGCCGTTACGAGCCATGCTCCAATACTTGCCCACCGGCGGACTCGTCCAGCGAATCTTGCCATCGGCCAATGCCAGACAGACCGCGCGTTCGTTTTTCATGTGCAGGTAGATTGAATCATCAATCACGATCGGCGACGACATGTAGCCTTGCGTCTTCTGCTGCCATCGCTCCTTCACCCTCCACTTCTGACCGTCGCGTGTGATGTCAAACAGTTGACTCGATCCACTATGTGCGGCAGTGAAGACGGCGTCGCCGATTGGTAGCGGGGTCAGGATATTCATACCGCGAAACGCCTTGATCGGTTCCTTCCAGAACACTGCCCCCGAATCGAGCGACACGCCGCAGAGTTCCGTTCGGGTCTGCACGAGCAATTGCTCTTGGCCAGCGACCGTCGCGACAGTGGGACTCGAAAACGCTCCGGTCGTCATCATGTCGCCACCGGATGCAAAGACTTGCCACAACACTTCTCCCGCCGCCAAGCTGGACAAATACGGCTCCATCATGAATTAGCGGCGAGCTTGCCGCACCAAAAGGCTGAAGCGGTGTCTTGAATTGATTTGGAAAGTCGATTCGCCAAACTTCGTTGCCTGTTTTGGTATCGAAATGCACCAGCACGTCACGCATCCCCAGCACCACTAGCGAACCGGGCACACTGGCAGGCGTCGCACGAATCCAATCACCATTGGCGGCTGCGAAAAACGGAACCGCAAGCGATCCTTCCCATTGCTGCGTCCACGCCACATTGCCAGTGATCAAGTCGTAAGCGGTGACGCGTTCTATCTTTTTGTCAATGGTTTCAGTTGTGAATAGCAATCCGTCTTGCACAATCGGGCCGCTGTAGCTCGGTGCCAGCTCGCATTTCCAAAGCTCCCTGAGTTTGCCCTGCAACCCGGTTGGCCAAACCGTTTCCTGCACCACTCCATCGCGCTCCGGCCCTCGCCACTGGTTCCAATTTGATTCAGCATATCCGTTCACCGTCGCAAGCATGCAGAGGGTCAACATCGTGGCCGTCAACATCGTGGCCGTCAATATC
>CAXBHV010001053.1:0-3315 GCA_963974855.1 uncultured Rhodopirellula sp.
CGCAAGCCGCGATCGGCATCGCGGGACAAAAGGCGTGGACTCGCATCACCGATTCAAGCAGATGCGATATTTTCCCACTGGGCGTTAAACACCAATCGGTGGTCATTTGCAACGTATCAAGCGAAATATCGACCTCGGGCGAACGGCCAAATAAAACCAAGCCTTGGATCCCCGACAGCAATCGCACTGCCAAATGGCTAAGGCTTGTGTATTCGCGGCTCAGTTTTAGAAACAGTGGAATCGAGATCGATTGATGGATAATTTGCACGGCATTTACAAGCGATTCCTCGATCTCGCGTGCATCCGAAAATTCAGCCGGGGGTGGATGTCGCAGATTCAATTCGATCGCACACGCCCCCGCCTCTTGCAATGCCCCGGCATAGTCGAGCCAATGACTTGCATTGTCACCATTCAAACTGGCGATCACCGGCAGCGTCGTTTGGCGACGGGCACGCCGGACGATGGACAAGTAGGATTCGGCATCATTGCAGAAAGAATCCACCTTGAATCGTTGGGCACACGCGAGCACTTGGGCTTCACGGGCGGTCAACCTCTGGCCGTTCTTCTGATTCCAAAGCAAAACTTGCTCTGCGAACAAAGACGGCAACACCACCGCTCCGGCTCCTGAGGCATCGATGGCAACACGCATCTGTTCTTGCGCCGTTAACGGACAAGCCCCGATGACCACCGGCGAACGCAAACTCAAACCACCATAATGCGTCGTTAAATCGATACTCATTCAGGTTGTCCCCATTTTCAATGGATTTTATGCTCGCATGAGAAGACCTACAAACCGTTACGCGACATTTAATGCACACTAACACGAACCGTAGATCGGGTTTATTGTATCTCGTCGCGACAGCCACCGCCAACATTGTCAACCCAATGCGATCTACTTTGTTAGCGTTCGCGACGTGAGTCGTCCGGTTGCGACGAGTCAACGTTCGATTTAGACCGAACGGTCTCTCGCCGCACCACTTCAAAACCCTCATTTATTGCCATAGCTGACGGCATTCAGCGATAGCTCAGCGAACCTAGCCATGGACGATATTTCCGGAATCACCACCGACCTGCTGCTCGTGCTTACCGCAGGATTGATCGCGGGAGCCGTGTGCAAACGTATCGGTGTTTCGATGCTGGTCGGCTATTTGGTGGTCGGCGGTGTGATCGGCCAAGGTGCATTGGGGTTCGTCGAACAACAGAACCACGAACTCGAAGCTTTGGCGGAACTCGGAGCTTTGCTGCTATTGTTCGCGGTCGGTATCGAGTTTTCGCTCGAAGAACTGATGCGGTTGAGCCGCTACTTTTTGCTTGGGGGTGTCGTCCAAATGACACTCGTGGCCATCCCGATGGCGTTGATCGGCATGGCGATGGGAATGAGCATGAATGCGTCGTTGCTAGCAGCTTCCGCTGTCGCACTAAGCTCGACCGTCTTGGTGTTCAAAGCGTTAGCCGAATGGGGCCGAGCGGCGTCACCGTCGGGCCGCCGCGCGATTGGAATCTTGCTTTTCCAAGACGTCGCACTAGTGCCGCTGATGTTGCTGATCCCGCTGTTGACTCATCATGGTGATCCACCCTCGCTCTATGCGTACGCCCTACTCGGCAGTAAATCGCTAATTTTTGTGATCAGCGTCGGCTTTGTCTATCACTTCGTTCGCCGTTGGCTTGTGCCGGAACTTGCCCAACTGCGCAGCGTTGAACTGGTCGTGCTGTTTGCCGTTTGCTTGCTAGGCGGCGTTTGCTGGATCGCTCACTATTTAGGCTTGCCCTCGGCCGTAGGCGCGTTAGCCGCCGGAATCGTATTAAGCGGAAATCGGCTTAGCAAGCAAATCGACACGATCGTGTTGCCGTTTCGCGAAACGTTCGCGGCCATCTTTTTTGTCACGCTGGGAACGCTTCTGAATCCAGGTCAATTTTTTGACGAACCACTGCTGATCACTTTCGGATTGCTGTTGATTCTGTTGATCAAGGGCGCGGCTGCGGCGATCGCACTGAAGTTAGTGGGGCTTCGTACGAAAGCCGCGATCGGCATGGGATTGGGACTGGCTCAAATGGGCGAGTTTTCGTTCCTGTTGCTTTCCGAAGGAGTGAAACAAGAACTGCTCAGCCCAATCGCTTATAACCGCTTGCTTCTGATTGCATTGGGTACGCTGATTCTGACGCCTCAATTGATCCAATTTGGGCTCCGGTGGTCGGGCGAGGAGCATTACGAGCACGATGAACACGACCACCATGGGCTATTTAACGACACCAACCGGCATGCGATCGTGATTGGTATCGGATTAATTGGACGCCAGATCAGTTCGCAGCTCGAGATGAAAGGGATTGATGTTCGGCTGGTCGATTTCAGTCCGATCAACCTGCATCTCTTTGCCCAGCAAGGATTCCATACGGTCGCGGGCGACGCTCGCGATCCGCAAGTCCTGAAGCGGGCCGACGCTGAAAACTGCAGCCTTTCGGTCGTCAGCGTTCCCGATGACCAAAACGCCAAAGAGATTGTCACGGCGTTACGGGCCCTGAACGCCGACTCCACCATCCTGGTCCGCTGCCGCTATCAAGGAAACGTCGCAGCCATGCGGCGAGCCGGGGCCAACGGGATCGTCAGCGAAGAAGGCGAGGCATCCAAAGCCCTGCTGCTGTGGTGCGAACGTTTTCTGCAATCAAAAGCATGACGCATCGCAACGCACAATTTCATTTTTGTTGCGCAATCGCTCGCCTGGACAGACCAAAGCGTCAAAGTGTGTACAAAATTCGCTACGAACAGCCAAATCAGCGATATACTGAACACACACACAGAGGGATGTTCAGACGCTCACCCATCACCTCTAACCACGACAAACATTTCAAGGACAGTCCGATGCGACACATTTTATTAGGAACGCTTGCAGTGACCGCGATTTTGATCATCAGCGAGCGAGCCAACGCACAATGGGGACACATTGATTATGTGCCTCACACGCAAACTCACATCGACTACTACCGACACGGGAACCACATCGACGCGGTGCCTCATACAACCACCCATGTCGACCGGGTGTACCACAACGGGCCTCACTACAACTACACACCGTACCAGAGCCAACGTCCGGTGATCCAATATGGCGGCACGCGATACAGCAGCGGGTACCGTGGTGGATACCAAAGCTATTACGGCGGCTACCAAGGTGGAATCCAATCGACCTATCGCCCCACTTACCAATCGACGCACATCGATTACGTGCCTCATACGCAAACGCACATCGATTACTATCGCCACGGCAATCACATCTACGCGGTGCCTCATACAACCACGCACATCGATGCTATTCCGCACAC